>CAZZGM010000465.1:0-2850 GCA_964653955.1 uncultured Bifidobacteriaceae bacterium
TGTTCACGACGCTCGACCGGTACTATCTGCAGGCCGTGACCTCGACGTCGCCGGCGTTCAATCCGCCCGTTGCGTCACCGGGGCGCATCGTGCGAAATGCCGACCTCGTTTCCGGTTTGAGCGGGCCTCCCGGGCCACAAGGCGAGCCGGGACCGTCGGGACCACAGGGGCCGGCAGGGGCAGTGGGCCCACAGGGGCCCGCCGGCCCGCCGGGCCCGGCGGGGACACCGGGCGCGGTTGGGCCGATTGGCCCTGAAGGCCCGGCTGGTCCGCAGGGACTTCAAGGATCGCCGGGCTCACCGGGCCTGCCTGGGACGCCTGGCCTGCCGGGCTCACCGGGACTTCCGGGTCCTCAGGGCCCTCAAGGGATTCAAGGGCCGCAGGGCGTTCCGGGCACGCAGCTGCTGTTCGGAACCGACACGTCGCTGGCCAACCCGGGCACCGGCCGCGAGTGTACGTTGGGGGAGATCATCTTGTCGGCTGGCTTCAGGGCCAACGGTATGCCGGCCCAGGGGCAACTCCTGCCCATCGCCACGAATCAGGCGCTGTTTGTGCTTCTCGGCGTCACATACGGCGGCAACGGTGTGACGAACTTCGCGCTGCCCGACCTGCGTGGCGCGGCGCCGAACGGACTGACCTATTCGATCTGCATCGACGGGTTCTTCCCGAGCCCTTCGTAAGGGGTCTCGAAGACCTCGATGCGGAGGTCGGCACGCGCCTCGATGTGATCCAGGCGTGCCCGGGCCTTGCCCGTGGCGTGCCTACGCCTGTGCCATGTCCGGGGTCTTGGCGGCGGCAGCCTTTTCGCTGGCGGCGGCCATCAGCATGCGGATGGCCGTGTAGAGCACCACCACCAGTACGAGGATGCGCAGGTAGAGCAGCGGGATGGAGCCGACCAGCGGCGCGGCAATCAGGACGGCAATGGGACCAGCGACCAGGAAGGCGAGGGCCGTGCGCAGGTCGTAACTGCGCTTGCGGATGAACTGAACGCTGCCCGAGGGCATGAGGAACGCGCAGGCGCCCATCATGATGGGATAGGACGCCAGCGGGTTCATGCCGAGCAGGCTGATCATGATGAGGCAGGGCGCATAGAAGCCGATGCCGAGCATCATGAGTGCGCCGAGCACCACCGAACAGCCGACGGCAATGCCCAGCTTGCCGGTGGTGAGGCCCAGCGCCTCGCCGGGAGCCGGGCCGACGCCCGTCAGCGAGATCACCATCAGCGTGGCCGCGGCCAGCAGCGCCGTGCCCATGCCAATCTGCACCTTGCGGCGGGGCAGTCCGGCGACGATGCCCGCACCCAGCCATGCGCCCACCACCGCCGCGCCAATGATGCTGACGAGCGTGGCGAATTCCACCTCGACGATCGTCATGAAGATGACCGCCTGGACGACCGTGGACATGACGTAGCCGACGTTGAGCGTGCCGGGAATCTTCTCGTCGGGGATGACGTTCCACAGTCGCAGCATCGATGTGGTCGTGGCGTACGAGCCGATGCCCAGCGTGTCGAAGAAGTTGGCGACGAAGCCGATGCCCATCGACAGCGGCGTCGGTGCGACACCGTCGGTGGCGCCGGCGGCAGCCGCGGCCCGCTGTCGCCTGACGGCCGCGTACCAGAAAGCGTGGTAGGCCACGGTGATGACGAGCAGCAGGATAATGAGGATGGTCTTGGCGTCCATGAGCTGACCGATTCTACCCGACGAACTTGTACCCGGACCCGTGAATCGTGAGGATGTGTTCGGGGGCGTGCGGTGCGCGTTCGATCTTCTGGCGCAGCTTGGCCACGAAATTGTCGATGGTCCGCGTGGTCGGGAATTCCTCGTAGCCCCACACCTCGTTCAGGATCTGCTCGCGGGTGACCACCTGTCCGGTGTGCTGGACGAAATAGCGCAGCAGGTCGAACTCGCGCGCGGTGAACTCGATGCGTGCCTTGCCGCGCCGCGCCTGGTGCAGTTTGAAGTCGACGTCGATGTCGCCAATCCGTACCGACTCGGCGGCCGACGGTTTGGCTGACGAAGACGTCCGGCGCAGCACGGCGCGCACCCGCGCCAGCAGCTCGGTGATGGAGAACGGCTTGGTGACGTAGTCGTCGGCGCCCAGCTCGAGCCCCAGCACCTTGTCGGTTTCGGCCGACCGGGCGGTGAGCATCACGATGGGCGTGCTGATCGAGCGTGCCCGCAGTTCGCGGCACACGTCGAACCCGTTCTTGCGCGGCAGCATGACGTCCAGGATGACCAGGTCCGGCTGGAAGGTGGCCGCGCGGGCCAGGCCTTCTTCGCCATCGGTGGCCGTCTGGACTTCGTATCCTTCCAGTTCGAGGTTGTCACGCAGGCCGAGCAGCATCTGCGGCTCGTCCTCGATCACCAGTATGCGCTTCATCAACGACTCCCTCCGGGGCGGTGTCGGCGGTCACCGGGAAATGCAGTGAGAACGTGCTGCCGCGGCCGGGTTCGCTCTCGACGCCGACGTAGCCGCCGTGGCCCCGCATGGTGTGATCCACGATGGCCAGGCCCAGCCCCGTGCCCTGCGAACCGCCACCCAGTTCGTAGTGGACGCGGTAGAACTTCCGGAAAATGCGGCGCTGTTCGCGCCGCGGGATACCAATGCCATGGTCGCGCACGCGCACCACCACCTCTCCGCTGGTGGCCGACACGCCGACGTCGATGTCGCGCGAGTCGCCGGAGTACTTGATGGCGTTGGTCAGCAGGTTCTCGACGGCGCGTTCGGCGGCCACCACGTCCAGCGGGACGCGCGGCAGGTCGGATGACACGTTCACCGACACCGTGAAGTGTCCCTGCTCGAACTGTGGCGCCATGAGGTCGATGACGCCGCGCACCAGTTGACCGAGGT
>CAZZGM010000466.1:0-2848 GCA_964653955.1 uncultured Bifidobacteriaceae bacterium
GTTCGGTGGCAATGCCGGTAGCGGCAACACGGATGCCGGACGCCCGGTTGTCGTACACCACATCCACACCACTCAGATGGAGGCCGTTCAGGTCCAGCGTCCGTTCGGTGGTGGATGGTGGCGCGTCGGGATCCCCGGACGGCAGGTTGCTCACGCCTGCTTCGTCGGTAAACAGATCCACCCGCGCGTCCGTCAGGACGACATCGTCGAAGGCCAGGCGGCCCATGTAGACGGACAGCGGCAGCCGCACCTCGACGCGCGCGGCGGTGAGAAACGGGCGGGCCTCGTGGCCGGCGGCCGCCAGCCGTACGTCGGACAGCGCCACACGCCCGGTGGCGAGGTTGTAACGAAGGTCAGACGCCGCCAGCCGCAGACCGGCGTTCGTTTCCAGCAGGCCAATGGCCCAGGCCAGTGCCCGGGCTCGCACCGGGGAGGTGTGTGCGAGAGCCAGCAGGACGAATACGCCAATGGCCACCGAGGCGGCTCCAAGGGCCAGCATCCGCCACACGCGCGGTCTCACATTGGCAGTTTAACCTCTCGGTTCACGTGTGTTGAGGGCCGATCTGAGCGGTGACGGCCGGCGAACACGCCATATGGACGTGCTTGGGCCGGTCGAGCGGGCCGGGATCCACCCAGCGGCGGCTCTGCTACGATGCACCACTGGAGGTTGTCCCATATGTTCACTCGCTTGCTCGGTGCGGCTGCGGCCGTGCTCCTTACTGCGTCCCCACTGCTGCTGGCCCAGGCCGGCGAGCTGAAGGTGGGCGACATGGCACCTGACTTCCGGCTCCAGGCGACCGACGGCAAGACCTACACGCTTGCCGACTTCAAGGGGAAGGAAGCGCTGGTCATTGCCTGGTTCCCGAAGGCGTTCACGCAGGGCTGCACCATCGAGTGCAAGTCGCTGGCCGAGAATGGCCACCTGATCAAGAAGTACGAAGCCACGTATTTCATGGCCAGCGTCGATCCGCTCGAGGAGAACACCAAGTTCGGCGCGGAGTACAACGCCGACTTCGGGCTGCTGAGCGATCCCACCAAGGAAGTGGCCACGAAGTACGGCGTGCTGAACGCGCGCGGCATGGCCAACCGGTGGACGTTCTACATCGGCAAGGACGGCCGCATCCTGGCCATCGACAAGGAAGTCAAGCCGGCCACGTCCGCGGAGGACATGGCGGCCAAGCTCGGCGAACTGGGCATTCCCAGCCGCTGATCATCACCGGGGACCGGGGCCGCTATCGCGATCGGCTCCGGTCCTCCTTACCCGAGGAGGATTTTCTGATGCGTATGAAAGCCCTGTTCAGCGTCGGACTCGCCGCGGCGCTGGGCATCGTCACCACTCTGGCGGGACGGGGACAGACGTCCGTCGAACTCAAGGTCGGCGACGCCGCCCCGCCATTCTCGCTGCCGGGTTCCGACGGTGGGACACACAGCCTCGCCGAATCGGTCGGCAAGCGCGCCGTGGTCCTGGCCTGGTTCCCCAAAGCGTTCACCGGTGGGTGAACGGCCGAGTGCAAGTCGCTCCGTGAGAGCGGCACCCTCATCCGGGAATACGACCTCGACTACTACATGGTCAGCGTCGACACGATCGAGGACAACACCGAGTTCGCCAAGATGCACGAGGCGGACTACCCGATCCTGAGCGACGTCTCGAAGGCAGTGGCCAACGCCTACGGGGTACTGGGCCCCACCGGCCTGCCACGACGTTGGACCTTCTACATCGGTCCCGACGGCAAGATCCTCCACATCGAAAAATCGGTTTCCCCGGCCTCGGCGGGACCCGACATGGTGAAGAAGCTCGGCGAACTGAACATCGCCAAGCGATAGCTGCATTCAGCAACCTCCAGGCGGGTGGGTCGGCCGGCGCGTTGCCGGCCGGCCCTACTCGTCACCCGGCAACACCGGCAGCGGCACCTCATCGGGCACCACTCGTGTGAACCCGCCCCGCTGCATCAGCTCTCGCCCCTTGCCGCCGCGGCCGGTCACTTCGTACTTGGCCGTGCTGATGGTCTGCTCGCCGCCGCGCGTGGTTTCCACCAGCATCAGGTCGCGATCGCCCTTCGACGCAATCGCCCCCAGCACACGATCGTCGTCCTGTAACTTGATGAGGATGACACCGCGGCCGGGACCGGCCAGGAAGTTCACGTCCTCGACCGCACACAACATCGCGCGCGCGTCCTTCGTGGCCGCGATGATGGTTTCGTCGCCCGTCGTGCGCACCACCGCCACTACTTCCGCGCCGTCGGGCACTCTCGCATAACGGCGGCCAGCGCGCGTGCTGGGTTCGACGAAACCCGCCAGCGAAAACCGCAGGCTGTAGCCGTCACTCGTCACCGCCAGCGCATGCACCGGCGGTGCTTCTTCCGACGGCTCGGCTTCTCCCGCCGGCACATGACCGATGTCGCCGCGCATGCGCTGGTCGAGGCTGAACGCCGCAATCACCCGCTCGCCATCCTTGAACTTGAACAGCTTCTGAACCGGCTCGCCATAACCGGTGGTGGCCGGCACATCCACGAACCGGGACGTGTAGGCCGATCCGAAGTTCGTGAAAAACACCGCCGTCGCCCGCGTACTGCCCGCCAGCGCCGCCAGCACCGCATCTCCCTCACGCAGGCGCGTCGTCGACAGATCCTTCACTTCCTTCTGCCGCTTCATCCAGCCATCGCGCGTCACGATGACAATGTTGTCTTCGTCGACGATGAAGGCGTCGGCGGAGTATTCGACGTCCTCGGCCTCTTCGATTTTCGTGCGGCGTGGGTCGAGCTTCGGATCACCGTATTTTTTCTGGACCTCGGCCAGCTCGTCACGGACGAGCGTCCAGCGGCTGCCCTCGTCCGCCAGCAGCGCATCG
>CAZZGM010000467.1:0-2842 GCA_964653955.1 uncultured Bifidobacteriaceae bacterium
AACGATGCGCCCGCGGCTGGCGCCAAGGGCAAGACGCACGCCAATCTCCTTCTGACGCGCCGTGGCGCGCGCGACGAGCAGGCTGGCCACGTTCGCGCAGGCAATGAGCAGCACCACGCCAACCATCCCCATCAACACCGCCAACGGCGTGCTGAAACCCTGCCGCAGCCCGGACAGTCCACGGCCGGCGGGCTCCATGACAATGCTCTTCGCACGAAAGCGCTCCTTGAATTGATCGCTTCCCTGCGCGAACACTGGCACGGCCTCGAGTTCGTAGGCGTTGATCTGCTTGTAGAGCACGTCGAGCCGCGCCCGCGCTTCGTCGACGGTGAGTCCTGGCCGCAGGCGGCCGACAACGCTGACCCATCGCGACCGGCGGTTGTCGAGATCGTTCCATGTCGGCGTGATCTCGGCCTTCATCATCAGCGGCACGAAGACATCCGGCGTGCGAAGCGCGGTAATGCCCGCAAAGCCCGGCGGTGCCACGCCAATGACGGTCATCGGCGTGGTGTTGATCGTGATCGTCTGGCCAATCACCTGCTGATCCGAGGAGAACCGGTGCGTCCAGTATTCGTAGCCGAGCATCGCCACCGGGTGACCGCTGGGGACGCGGTCGTCTTCCTGGGTGAACGCGCGGCCAATGGCCGGGGCCACACCCAGCACCTGGAACGTGTTGCCGGAAATCATCTCGACGGACACACGTTCGGCCTCGGCGTTGCCGACACGCGCCGTCGCCCCGGCGGGCGCGCGCGCCACGAGTCCCGTGAACACGTCGTTCCGGTCGCGCAGGTCCTGATACATCGGATAGGAGAACGTCCGGTCGCCCATCGTCCGGCCGCTGAACGTGCCCGGCCCGTCGAGTTGCACCAGCTCGCCGGGATTGGTGACCGGCAGCAGGCGAAGCAGCACCTGGTCCATCAGCGAGAAAATGGCGGTGTTGGCGCCAATTCCCAGACCGAGGGTCAGGACGACGACGGCAAAAAACCCGGGCGCGTGCGTCAGGGTACGGACGGCGTAACGAAGGTCGGTCAGCATGGCCGCAGCGCAGACAGCGAATCTCGTGCCACGCGCCGGCCACGCCAATCCTCACGATCGGCAGCCCTCCGCCCATCTGGCAGGTCCCAGCCGGACACCAGGTGTTCGCCATCGAACACCGCGACGGCTTGACCAGGACAGGGCGTTGCCGTCATAACTCGATAGACCATGCTCACCAAATCCTTCTCTATCACCGGTATGACCTGCGGCAACTGCGAGCGCCACGTGCGCGAGGCGGCAGAAGCCGTGCCCGGCGTCAGTGCCGTCGACGTGGACCGCCCGGGGAACCGTGCCACGGTCACCTTCGACCCGCAGCAGACCACTGCGGACGCCATTGCCGCCGCCATTACCGAAGCCGGCTACGACACGTCGGAAAAACAATTCGGCGCCACCGGCAAGTGGTGAGGCCGGCGCCGGTCCCTTGCCGGCCGTGGCGGTTACCATAGCGGACGCACATGTCCGTTGCACTTTCCTCTTCCGCCCTGGCCGCCCGACGCGTGGCCATCGACACCTACCGCGAAAACGTCGTCTATCTGCACCGTGAGTGCCCGGTGTACCGGGCCGAAGGGTTTCAGGCGCTGTCGAAGGTGGAGGTCACGGCCAACGGCCACGGCCTGCTGGCCGTGGTCAACGTGGTGGACGACCCCGCGCTCGTCGGTGAACGCGAACTGGGCTTCTCCGAAGAAACCTTCGCCCGCCTCGGCCTCGCCGAAGGCACCATCGTCCATATCGCGCACGCCGAACCGCCGGCGTCCATCCACGCCCTGAAGCGCAAGATTGCCGGCGAGCGCCTATCGCACGGCGAAATCAACGCCATCGTCCAGGACATTGCCGGACATCGCTACTCGAAAATCGAGCTGGCCGCGTTCCTGGTGGCCACCTGCCAGGGCGAGCTCGATCACGACGAGGTGCTGCACCTCACCGAGGCCATGATTGCCGTCGGACGCCGTCTCGACTGGGGCGAAACGCCCGTCGTAGACAAACACTGCATTGGCGGCATCCCCGGCAACCGGACGTCCATGGTCGTGGTGCCCATCGTGGCGGCGCACGGCATGCTCATCCCCAAGACCTCGAGCCGCGCCATTACCTCCCCGGCCGGCACCGCCGACACGATGGCGTGTCTGGCCGAAGTGGAGCTGCCCTTCGAGCGCATCGAATCCATCGTCCGAGAACACCGCGGCTGTCTGGTCTGGGGCGGCCGTGCCGCGTTGTCGCCCGCGGACGACGTGCTGATTGCCGTGTCGCGTCCATTGTCGCTGGATGCGCCCGGGCAGATGGTGGCGTCCATCCTGTCGAAAAAAATTGCCGCCGGCTCCACACACCTCGTCCTCGACATCCCGATTGGTCCCACCGCCAAGGTGCGCCACATGAGCGAGGCGCAGCGGCTGAAGAAGCTGTTCGAGTATGTGGCACGGCATACCGGACTGGCGCTGGACGTCGTCATTACCGACGGCCGTCAGCCGATTGGGCGCGGCATTGGTCCGGTGCTCGAAACGCGCGACATCATGCAGGTGCTGACCAACGATCCCGACGCACCGGCCGATCTCAGGATGAAGTCGCTGCACCTGGCCGCGCGCGTGCTGGAGTTCGACCCGGCACTGCGCGGTGGCGACGGCTTCTCGATCGCTCAGGAGATTCTCGACTCGGGACGCGCGCTGGTGCAGTTCCAGGCCATGATCGATGCGCAGGGACGCCGGTCGTTCGACTGGCGGTACCCGCCCGTTGCTCCGCTGGCCTACGACGTCACCGCCACCACCGACGGCCGCGTGGTGGGCATCGACAACGAACGGCTGGCCCGCATTGCCAG
>CAZZGM010000468.1:0-2836 GCA_964653955.1 uncultured Bifidobacteriaceae bacterium
CATCGTGGTCAGCAACGCCATCCTGCTGGTGGACTACACCAACACGCTGCGGGATCGCGACAAGATGCCGCTGCGCCAGGCGGTGGAAACCGCCGGCCGGCACCGCCTGCGGCCGATTCTGATGACGTCGGTCTGCACGGCGGGCGGCCTCGTACCAATGGCCCTGGGCCTCGGCGAAGGCGGCGAACTGCAGGCACCGCTGGCCCGCGTGGTCATTGGCGGCCTGATGACGTCGACGATGATTACGCTGTTGTTCGTGCCGGCGATGTACACCCTCTTCGAAGAAGGCTTCGCCGGACTCTTCAAGGGCCGGAAGGCGGAAACCGTCGAAGCAGCGCACTAATCGACAGGCCCGTCACCGGGTCGGTCCACTCTCCCGCAAGTTCCGCGAGCGGCGCCAGCACGAAGCGCCGTTCGCGGAACCTCGGATGCGGCACCTGCAGTCCTTCCTCGTCCAGTACCGAGTCCCCGTACAACACCAGGTCCAGATCGAGTGTCCGCGCCGCATAGCGGAACGCACGCTCGCGTCCCCGCTCCTGCTCGATGGCCAGCAGGCAATCCAGCAGTGCGCGCGGTGACAACCGGCACTCCCCCACGAGCACGGCATTCAGGTACGGCGGCTGCTCGTCCGGCACGCCTTCCGGAGCCGTTTCGATGACGTGTGATTGACGGAGATGACTGAGGACAGTGGCCAGACGGGCCACCGCGTAATCGAGGTGTGACTGGCGGTCGCCCTGGTTCGAGCCCAGGGCGACGGCAACGGGAATCCCGTGGGGAACGTGAGGCGGGGTCACTCCATCCAGCGCGTGTTGGCAACGACGCCGGCACGCTCGTTGATGGCCAGGTGCGTGCCGATCAGGTCGGAGCGGCCGGCCGCGGCCTGATGGAACAGCCGCGTGTGCTCGAGCATCTCGCCCAGCACCACCTTCAGCATGCCCTTGTGGCGCGCATGCGTGACGGTGTCGACCCGCGGGCGCCATGCGTCGACAAAGGCCTGGTTCGCACGCGCGTCCTCGGCGGACAGCGCCTGCCAGGCGTCGCCCTTGCCGGGCGCGGCCACCGACGGGCGGGCCGGATCGGGCGGAATGGGTGCCTGCAGATCCAGCAGCGCGTGCTGGAGCCACGACACGTGGGTTTCCTCGCGGTTGAGGATGTACTGGTACGCGTTGTTGGCGTCGTACGCGCTGACGTGTCGCGCCACTTCCTCGTGGCGCATCAGCAGTGCGAGGCGCGCCAGATAGAAGTCACGAATGAGGTGCTGGAGGTCGGTGCTCACGCCTTCTGCTTTTCCTTGCAGGTGATGCACACCCGCGTCCAGGGGATCGCGTTGAGACGCGCTTCGGCAATGGGTTCGCCGCAGTCGCGGCAGATGCCGAAGGTGCCCTTTTCGATCCGCATCAATGCCTCGTCGATGGCCTGCAGGATCTTCGCGTCGGTCTGTTTCAACCGCAAGTGGATGTGAACTTCGTTGTTGCCGGCCGCCTGGTCGGCCATGTCTCCCTGCCGCCCGTTGTTGTGCTCCATCTGGTGCTGGAGCGGGCGGAGACCGGCGCCTTCCGTCAGCTCTGCCTTCTTGCGCTGCAGAGCCTCCTTGTAGACCGAAACGTTCATCGACGTACAGCTCCCTTGCGCCGCCCGGCAGACGGGGCGACAACGACCGATCTTACCACGTCGGGTTGTTCCAGACCTCCGGGCGTCGTGCCTGGCCGCGCGAGTCCGGGGTGACTCGCCGTCATTCGCCGCGCAGCGTGGCCAGCGGCTTGCGCGTGAGCACATCCCAGCTCGCCGCGACGCCGACAACGGCCACCACGAGGGCGGTGACCACCACTCCGCCGGCGTTCAGCCACGGCAGGAGGCGAAACGGAATGTCGAGGGCAAAGCGGCTCACGGCCCACGTGAGCCCGATGGCTCCCGCCGAACCAATGAACCCGGCCAGCGCGCCCAGCAGGCCATATTCGAGCACGAGCACGCTGGTGATAATCCCGCGGGTCGCGCCCAGCGTCTTGAAGATGGCGGCTTCGTACACGCGGCGGAACTTCGTCATGGCCACCGCGCCGACCAGAATCAGCAGGCCGCTGAGTACCACCAGCGATCCGACGACGGTGACGGCCACGGTCACGTTGTCGACGACCGTGCGGATCGACTCGAGAATCTCGCGGCCATCGATGACCGACACATTGGGTGCCTGGCCGACGAGGGCGGCCTGGAGACGGCCGCGCGCGTCGGCATCCGCCGGGCCGCGGAAGAAGCCGATGGAACCATGCGGCGCCTGCTCGAGCACGCCGCCAGGCCGGAACACGAACATGAAGCCGCCCGCACGGCTGTCGGCCCAGGTCACGCGGCGCACGCTGCTGACAGCGGCTTCGACGGTGCGCCCCAGGATATCGAATCGCATCGTGTCGCCCACCTGAATGCCGAACCGCTCGCGAATGCTCTCCTCGATGGACACCTCCGCGGCCACGCCGGTGCCGGCCGGCGGCAAGGGGCTGCCATCCCAGAAAGCTCCCGCCACGACCCGTTCGTTTTCTTCGAGTGCTCCGCGATAGGTCACCGTGTATTCGCGAGCCAGCGAGCCTCGGCCCCGCACGTCCTCGTAGTTTTCGAGCTGCACGTCGCGGCCCGACACCCCCACCACCCGCGCCCTCAGCACCGGCAGCAGGCGCGGCGGCGGCACCCCGCTGTCCTGGTGCGCAACCACCGTCGTCCGCACCATGTCCACCTGATCGGACTGCACATCGACGAGGAACATGTCGGGCGCGTCGTTCGACAGGTCGACGGCAAACTCCGCCACGAGGTTTTCCTGCAGTGAGCGAACGCCCAGGATGAAGAAACTCCC
>CAZZGM010000469.1:0-2833 GCA_964653955.1 uncultured Bifidobacteriaceae bacterium
CTTCCTCGACCACCTCGACGCCGCGCCGCCCTTCCGCCTCGAAGACGATGCGTCGTGGGATACGAATATCGAGCGGGGCCTCTACTGGGGACTCCGGCTGTTCGAAAAGGACGAAGAACTGCAGGGCCCCTCGAACAACGCGCGCGCCTTCGTCCTCATTTCCGACGGACAGGCCTGGAGCGGCGAGGTGGCCAAGTCGCTGGCGCTCGTTCAGGCTCAGGGCATCCCCGTTCACGTGGTCGGCGTCGGCACCACCGCCGGCGGCATCATCCCCGATCCCAAACGTGATCCCGGACAGCCCATCGTCCGCTCCGTGCTCGACCGCAATTCGTTGAGCACCATTGCCACGGCCGGAGGCGGACGGTATTTCGAACTCGACCGCGCAGGCGACCGCGACATTGCCAACAGCATCATCGACCTCACGCGCCGCCGCGCCGGCGGACTCGGCGTGGAAACCACCTTCGACGACCGTTACCGCGAGTTCCTGATGGCCGCGGCCGGTCTGCTGGTGCTCGGCGTGCTGTTTCTCCGCGATCAGGCCGCGCTGGGCCTGCAGCTCAGCGCCGGGGTGGCCGTGTTGCTCTTTGTGACGCGGCTCTTCTGATTCCCGCGACACCGTGGCATATTGATTTCGTGAGGATTCGAGTTCTGACGCTGGCCATCGCCGTTTCGGCAGGGCTGGCCGCATGTACGTCCGGGCCGCCGGGGGGCGACTACGTCGAGCGTATCTCCGAAGGACGCGCGCTCAAGGACGACACGTTCCTCAATTCGGCTGAATCTCCGGTTCCGCTCGCCCGGAAGGGCACCCTGCTGCCGCTGGCCTACTATCCGGTGGACGAAAACATGGCGGTGCCGGCCGAGCTCGAGCTGTCGCAGGACCGCTCGCGCCTGCAGATTCCTACGTCCACGGGCCGCCTGCGCGACTACGAACGTATCGGCACGCTCCGCTTCAGTCTGAAAGGCGCACCGCTTCGCCTGACGGCGTTCAGTGAGGTCGGGCAACCCATCTCGCGCCTGTTCGTGCCGTTTGCCGACGAAACCAGCGGCGCGGAGACCTACGCGGCCGGCCGCTACATCGAGATGGATCCGACCGCGACCGGCATTTACGTGGTGGACTTCAATACGGCGTACCACCCGTTCTGTTACTACAACGAAGAATACGACTGCCCTTTCCCGCCGGCCGAAAACCGGCTGAGCCTTCCGATTCGTGCCGGCGAACGCCTGCCCGAATCGCAAGTGCCCACCTCCGACAATTGATGGTGCTCCAGGCCATCGTCTTCGACTTCGACGGGGTGATTGCCGACAGCGAGCGGCTGCACCTGAAAGCCTTCCAGGACGTGCTCATTCCCGAAGGGCTTCCCCTCTCGGAACGCGACTACTACGAGCGGTACCTCGGGTACGACGATGTGGGGGTGTTGAGGGAGTTGGGGAAGGACCTCGGTGTGCCGATGGACCCGCCGAGGATGACGGCGCTCATCGAGCGCAAGGGCCGGCGGTACGACGACCTGAGCGCAGCCGGCGAGATGCTGTATCCAGGTGCCGCCGATTTCATTCGCGCGGCGGTGGCTGCCGGCGTGCCCATTGCCATTGCGTCCGGCGCGCTGACGCACGAAATCGAGGCCATCCTCTCCCGCACCGGACTGCTCGATCTGTTTCCGGTCATTGTCGGTGCCGATCAGACGGAGCGCAGCAAGCCGCATCCCGAGCCTTACCAGACGGCGTTCGCGCGATTGAAGATACACACGGGCCGGCCACTGGAGCCGTGGCGTTCGGTGGCCATCGAAGATTCGAAAACGGGTCTGGTGTCGGCGCGAGGCGCGGATCTCCGGCTGGTGGCGGTCACCAACACCTATGAGGCCGCGGAGTTCCGTGGGGAAGCCGAGCTGGTGTGCGCTGGCCTCAACGACCTCACGCTCGCGCAACTGGATGCGCTGGTAAGCGACTGATGGAACGCCCGCGGACGTTGACGGAGCGGCTGGTTGACGCCGCCGACCGGCCGGGACCGGACCTGGCGGCACCGGCATTGCTGGTGGCCCGGCTGGAATATCCGCAGCTCGACGCCAGCCCCTATCTGGATCGGATCGACGCCATGGGCGTGGCCGCGGCGCACGCCATCGCGCGGGATGCCGGACTCGATGCGCCACTGGGCGCGCGCGTCGACGCGCTCAATCAGTATCTGTTCACCGAGCTGGGATTCACGGGCAACCGCGAACATTACGACGACCCGCGCAACAGCTGCCTGAACGAGGTCCTGGATCGGCGCACGGGCATTCCGCTGACGCTGGCGCTCATCTACATCGAGGTGGCGCGGCGCGCGGGCATCCGCTGCGAGGGCATCAACTTTCCCGGCCACTTCCTGGTGCGGGCGCTGCAGGACCTGCACACCGACGATCCGGACGAGGGGCTCATCATCGATCCCTTCCATGGCGGCGCCATCCTGGGCGAGCCGGAGTGCCGGGCGCTGCTGCAGCGCCACATGGGCGACGAGGCGGCTTACGATCCGTCGCTGCTGGCGCGCGCCACGCGCCGTCAGGTGCTGGTGCGGATGCTGCTCAATCTCAAGCGGCTGTACGTGCGGATGCGTTCGTTCCCGCAGGCGCGGCAGGTCACCGACATCCTGCTGGCGCTGCAGCCGTCATCGCTGACCGAACTCCGCGACCGCGGGCTGCTGGCGTACCACATGAACGACGTCTACCACGCGCTGCGCGATCTGGAGGCCTACCTCCGCATCGCGCGCCTCACCGAGCAGGATGAGGAGCAGCGCAAGGAAACCGAGCAGGTGTGGGAACACGTGAAGACGCTGCGGCGGCGCGCGGCGCAGATGAACTGACAC
>CAZZGM010000470.1:0-2830 GCA_964653955.1 uncultured Bifidobacteriaceae bacterium
GGCCATGAACGGCAGCAGCGATACGGGCAGGTTGTCGACGCAGTAGTAGCCGAGGTCCTCGAGTGCGCGGATGGCCTGCGATTTTCCCGCCCCGGACAGGCCGGTGACCACGATGAACTGCCGGGCCACCGCGTCCGGGCGCAGCTTCGGGCGTGTGGTGCTCACGGCAGGTCTCCGTTGTCGTCGTCTTCGTCGAAGTCGCGCATGTCGTCGATGTCCACCGGGTTGGTTCCAGCGGACAGGGATGCTTCGAGCCGCGCGGCAAGCGTACGGGCGGCATTGTGCCCCCGGGCGCGCAGCAACTGGTTGCGCGCCGCCACCTCGACCAGCGTGGTCAGGTTGCGTCCCGGCGCGACCGGCATACGGATGAGCGGGATGCGCAGGCCGAGCAGGTCGTGGAACTGATCGTCCAGTCCCAGCCGTTCGTACTCGCATGCCTCGTCCCAGCGCTCGAGTTGCACGACCAGCTCCACGCGTTTCGACGTGCGGGTCGAGGCCACGCCGAACAGGTGACGAACGTTGATGAGCCCGAGGCCGCGCACTTCCATGTGATGACGCGTCAGCTCCGGACAACTGCCAATGACGAACGCTTCGGCGCGCCGGCGCACTTCCACCGTATCATCGGCCACCAGCCGGTGACCGCGTACGACGAGGTCCAGCGCACATTCGCTCTTGCCGATGCCGCTCTCGCCAATCAGCAGCACGCCCAGGCCGAGCACGTCCAGCAGCACGCCGTGAATCATCTCGCGCACCGCGAGGCGATCCTCGAGCAGCGCCGTCACCTTGCCAATCGCCGCGGCGGTAGGAATGGGCGTGGCCAACACCGGCAAGGCCGCCTCGTCGGCGGCCCGGAGCAGGCTTTCGGGAACGGTCGACTGTCCGGTGATGAGCAGGCACGGCACGTTCTGCTGAAACGACTTCAGCAGCGCCGCCTGGCGCGCGCCGGGTTCCAGCGTGTCGAGGTACCGCAGTTCGCTGTCGCCGTAGATCAGCACGCGGCCCGGCTGGAGGTACTCGTGGAATCCGGCCAGCGCGAGCCCGGTCTTCTGGATGTACGGACTGTCGATCACACGATCCAGTCCGGCGTGGCCGGCCAGCAACTCCAGCGGCAGGCCAATCGTGTCCGGACGCGCGGCCAGAAAGCCGCTGACGGTGACGACGGGGGTTGTCGTCATGAAGAAATGCCAGTGGGTTTCAGACTGATTGCCGTTGATCGATCACCCGTCACAACGCGCCACACACGTGAACTGAGGGCTAAAAAAGTACCTTGCGCTGGTTCGAGGTGGGAATCTTGAGCTCTTCGCGGTATTTCGCGATGGTGCGGCGCGCCAGCATGAGGCCTTCGCGCTGCAGGATATTGACGATCTTCGAGTCGCTGAGCGGCTTGCGCTGGTCTTCGCCCTCGATAATCTTCCGGTTCCGGTTCTTGATGGTCACCGACGACACCGACTCGCCGTACGAGCTGCTGATGCCGCTGTGGAAGAAGTACTTCATCTCGTGCACACCCTGAGGCGTGTGCATGTACTTGTTGGTGACAACGCGGCTGACGGTCGACTCGTGCATGCCGATGTCGTTGGCCACGTCGCGCAGGACCAGCGGGCGCAGGTGTTCGATGCCGTGGTCCATGAAGTCGCGCTGGAAGTTGATGATGCTGGTGGCCACCTTGTGGATGGTCTTCTGCCGCTGCTCCACCGACTTGATGAGCCAGAGCGCCGATCGGAACTTGTCCTTGACGTAGGCTCGCGTCTCGTCGCTGTTTTCGGTGGCTCCCTTGTCGAGCAGACGGCGGTAGGTCGGACTGATGCGCAATTGCGGCAGGCCATCCTCGTTGAGCACCGCCACGTACTGCTCGTCCACCTTCACGACGTACACGTCCGGGATGACGTACTGCGAGGGCTGCGGATTGTACCGGCTGCCCGGCTTCGGATCGAGCTGCTGGATGACCTCGATGTGCCCTTTCAGCTCCTCGAGCGGCAGACCGAGCCGCTTGCTCAGTTCGGGAATTTGATGATTCTGCAGCAGCCGGAGGTGTTCCGTGACAATGCGCTCGGCCGGTGTGCCTTCGAGGTGAAGGTGCCGCACCTGCAGCGTCAGGCACTCCTGGAGGTCGCGCGCGGCCACGCCCACGGGATCGAATCCCTGAATGAGACGAAGCGTGCTCTCCACCGTCTCCACCGGCCACGGCCCCATCTGCGCAATCTCGTCCACCGAGGCCACCAGATAGCCATCGTCGTCCAGGTTGCCGATGATGGCTACGCCAATTTCGCGAATGAGGTTGTCGTCGGTCTGCAGCGACAGCTGCCATTCGAGGTGATCGGTGAGCGACGTGGAGGTGGAAAGCGTGTTTTCGATGGGCGGCAGCTCGCGCACTTCCTGCGGCGCGCGCGACTTGTAGCTGTCTTCCAGATACTCGCCGAAAAAATACTCGTAGTCGGCGTCGTCCCAGGTGTCGGTCTTCGAGTCGGGCTTTGGCGGTTCTTCGGCGTCTTTTTCAGTAGCGGGCTGCGCGTCGGTGGCCTGCAGATCTTCGGTGGGGATTTCTTCGAGCAGAGGATTCTCCACCACCTCCTGGGTCAGAAGGTCGGCCAGCTCGAGCGTCGACATCGGCAGCAGCTTGATCGCCTGCTGCAACGAGGGCGTCAGAATGAGCTTCTGCGCCAGCTTGGTCTGGAGCCGCTGAGAGATTGCCATGACCGGAACCTCTAAATTCTAGACCACCCCTGTCCTAGTCGAGCCTGAAATCGGTCCCGAGGTAGATACGCCGCACTTCCTCGTCGCCAGCCAGCGCCTCGGGTGTGCCGTTCCTGAAGATGGCGCCGTCGGTGACGTT
>CAZZGM010000471.1:0-2814 GCA_964653955.1 uncultured Bifidobacteriaceae bacterium
ATGACATCTTCGGCAACGGCAAGACGGCGCTGAAGGCCTACTACGGCCGCTTCTACAACCAGTTCGGCTCCGAAATTCTCGAAGCGTCGAACCGCAACGCGCTGGCCACGCTCAACGTGGCGTGGAACGACCTGAACGGCAACCGCCAGCTGGATCCGGGTGAGCTCGGTGCCATTCCGCAGTTCAGCGCCGGCCTGTTCCCGTTCGTGGCCGAAAACTCGCGCCGCCCCTACAACGACGAGTTCAACATCGGCATCGAGCACCAACTCGTGCCGAACCTCGCCGTGGGCGTCAGCTATCACCGCCGTCATCACCGCGACGGGCTGGGCATTGTCGACCGCGCCCGGCCGGCCAGCGCCTACACGCCCGAGACGCGGACGTTCAGCAACAACGGTGTGGATGAAACGGTCACCATCTACCGGCTGCAGCCGGAGTACGGCGCGCTGCGCGACCGCACCATCACCAACGTCGACGTGCTGCAGAGCACCTACGACGGCGTGCAGTTCGACATCCAGAAGCGCATGTCGAACCGCTGGCAGCTGCTGGCGGGCCTGTCGCTGCAGAACCACAAGGGCTTCGCGCACAGCGGCACCTTCACCAACCCGGGCGCCAACACGGACTTCAATAACCCGAACTACCTGATGAACCGTGACGGTGGCTCTGTGTTCATCGAACTGCCGTGGACGTTCACGCTGTCGGGCAGCTACATCCTGCCGCTGTGGGACATCACGGCGTCAGCCAAGTACACGGCCCGCAATGGTGCTCCGCTGAACCGGACGCAGCTGTTCCAGTTCACGAACCCGACCGTGTCGCAGCCCAGCGAAACCGTGCTGGTGCAGCTGCGCGGTGAGGACTGTACCGAGGACGTCACGAAGTTCCTCGACTTCCGGCTCGCCAAGAGCTTCCGCGCCGGTACGTCCCGGTGGGAGGCGACGGTGGATCTGTTCAACGCGCTCAACGCCAACCACGTGCTCGGTCAGGTCGAAGCACTGGGGGCCACGTGGGGTCGTCCGAACAGCATCCTCACGCCGCGGATCATTCGCTTTGGTGTGACCGCCCGATTCTAGGCGGCGTTCCAATCAGACCGTGAACGAAGAGCCCGGCGGGGGAACCCCGCCGGGCTCTTCGTGTTTTCGGGCGGTTTGTCCGTAGCGTGCGGTTCCGGGAGGCCGATAGTCGGCCCGGTCATCGAGGCCCGCCGGCCGTCCATGTCCTGCCATCGACCATTCCATTTGTAATCGGATGTTGGTGTGCGGCCCCGCTTGGGCGTAGAGTATGCGCTTCGTCCCTGGAGACTGCCGGGGATGTCGGAACCGGCCGGCTGGCCGTCAGCCGGCGTTTGAGGGGGAGGGCTGCGTTATGAGGATGCGCCGACTACTGGCCGCCGCGTTGTTGCTTCTGCTTGCCACCACCGCTCGTGCCCAGGTCCAGACCGGATCCATCACGGGCGTGGTGGCAGATACCAGCAACGCTGTGCTGCCAGGCGTGACCGTCACGCTCACGGGTGACCGCCTGATTGGTGGCAACGAGGTATTCGTCACCGATGCATCCGGGGCCTACCGGTTCGACCGGTTGCCGCCGGGGGACTATCACCTGCGCTATGAGTTGCCCGGCTTCAAGACCGTGGAGCGCGGTGACGTGCGCATCAATGCCGCCTTCGTGGCCACCATCAACATGCGGATGGAAGTCGGCGCGCTCGAAGAGACGATTACGGTGACGGGCGCGTCGCCCACCGTGGACGTTCGTTCGAACGTGCAGCAGATCGTGATGAGCCAGGAAATCCTCGAGGGGGTGCCGACCGGACGCGACCCGTGGTCGCTGGCCAAGATCATTCCGGGCGTGAACGTGGCCACCTACGATGTGGGCGGCACGCAGTCGATGCAGCAGAGCAGCATGTCGGCGCGCGGCTCCAACACCAACGACGTCAGCTACATGATTGACGGCGCCACGGTGAACTGGCCGGGCGGTGGCGGCGGCGCGACGATGATTTACTACGACCAGGGCATGTTCGAGGAGGTCAACTACATCACCTCCGCGGCCCCGGCCGAGATGCTGACCGGCGGCGTCAACATCAACATGGTGACCAAGGTGAGCGGCAACCAGTGGCGCGGCAACGTCCGCTACAACTTTGCCAACCAGGACCTCCAGTCGGAAAACTGGGCAGACGCACAGGCGGCGCGTCCGACGTTCCGCGGTAACCCGACCATCAAGACCTACGACTTCAACGCCGCCGGCGGCGGCGCGCTGCTCCAGAACCGCCTGTGGTTCAACGGCACCGTCCGCCGGTGGATCGTGGACAAGTACGTCAGCAACCTGAACCCTGACGGTACGCAGGCCATCGACGACAACGATCTGAAAAACTACTCGGGCAAGATCGTGGCTCAGATCACCCAGGGGCAGCGCCTGCACGCGTCATACTTCTGGAACGACAAGATCCGTGGCCATCGCCGTGACGGCAACGATTTCATCGAGGACGTTGCCTCGGTGGTCCAGACCAACCCGGTGCAGACCACGCAGATCAAGTACACGGGCGTCCGCAACCGGGCGGTGTTCGAGTCGAACTTCAGCGTGATGGATGGTCAGACCAACTACCTCTACCAGCCGGATACGGCGCCGGATGCCGTCCGGATCATTGATACCGCCCTGACTGAAATCCGAGCCGCGTCCAACCGCCAGGAGCACCAGCCCAACTCACGTCATCAGCTCGACAGCGCCTTCAGCTATTCGGCCAGCGGCCTTGGCGGCGAGCACCTGTTGAAGGCCGGCGTGCAGTGGGGACGTCTCTTCTACGGCACGGAATAATCCGTGCCGTAG
>CAZZGM010000472.1:0-2806 GCA_964653955.1 uncultured Bifidobacteriaceae bacterium
CGGGGCCTTCTTCTCGGCATCGGGCCGGCGGATGTAGAGCGGCTCCAGTTGATGTGGATGAAAGGTGTTGCCCGTGGCCGCGGCCGCCAGCGCCAGCCGCGCGACGAGAGGTGCAAGCGGTGGCGGCTCGAGGGCCGGGACTTCCCCGAGCACGGTCGCATAGCGCATAGCGCCGTCGCCGCTGACGCAGACGGGCGGCGGACCCTGCGCCAGCCATGCGGCCCACGTGTCGGCGGGGGACGCCACGCTGGCGGCCGCCGCGGCCTGCAGGCGCGGTACGGGACCGTCGCCGGACTCGACATCGTACAGCGCTGCAAACACTTCCCCACGTGCCGCGTCGAGCCAGGCCCCGACGCGGGCCCGCGGCACGGCCAGCGTCTCGAACGCCGACACGGCCAGCGCCTCCAGCGCCGACACGCCAACCACCGGCCGCTCCACGGTCATGGCCAGTCCCTGCATGGCCGCCAGTCCGATGCGGAGGCCCGTGAAGGCGCCGGGCCCCCGCGCCACGGCCAGAAGATCGATGGACGCGAGCGGCACGCCGGCCGCGGCCAGGACGTCCGACAACTCGCCCGGCAGACGCTCGCCGTGAGTGCGATCGGCGTGACCGGGCAGGACAGCGAGTATACGGGTGCCGTCGAGAACGGCGGCACTGCCGGCGCGGGTGGTGGTGTCGAGGGCAAGTACGAGCACGAGAAAGTATGAATGGCGACGCGGGTTGATGTTCTGGGAGAACCCGGATCCGGCCGAAGGTATCACCCCTGACACTGGTGCGCCGGGTTTTCGGCGGGACGCTCCCCTCGCAGCGATCGTATACTCGTCGACGGTCGCTTTTCGACCCTCCAGCCCCGTGGCCCATCCCCCAGATTCTGCTTCCCTTCCGGTTCCGCCCGGCGCGTCGCTCACGCCCGCCATGCGCCAGTACTTCGAGGCGAAGCGGCAGTATCGCCAGGCGATTGTGTTTTTCCGGATGGGCGATTTCTACGAGATGTTCTATGAGGATGCGCTGGTGGCGGCGCGCGCGCTCGACCTCACGCTGACATCCCGTTCCAAGGACGCGTCGGGCACGGCCGTGCCGATGTGCGGCATTCCTTATCACGCCGCGGACGGCTACATTGCGCGGCTCGTGAAGAAGGGCTACCGCGTGGCCATCTGCGAGCAGGTGGAAGACCCGCGCAAGGCCAAGGGCATCGTCAAGCGCGAAGTGACGCGCGTCGTCACGCCCGGGACGTTCACGGACGCGGCCTACCTCGATGCCCGCGAACCGGCGTTCCTCGTCGCCGTCACGCCGGCCGGCCCGGGAGGCCAGACATGGGGCATGGCCTGCCTCGACGTATCGACGGGCGACTTCTCCGCTGCCGAGTTCACCGGCGCCGATCGTGACGCCGCGCTCGTCGCCGAGCTGTCGCTGCTGCGACCGCGCGAACTGCTGACGGCCGAGGGCGTCGACGTCGCCGCCCTCGTCGAAGACCTCCCCGACGTCCGGGTCACCGTCGTCGATGCCTGGACTTTCGAGTCCGCGCGCACGCAGGAGATCCTCTGCCAGCAGCTGCACACCGCATCCCTGATCGGACACGGCCTCGAGCGGTCTCCGGCCGCCGTTTCGGCCGCGGGCGCCGTGCTCTCGTACCTCGCCAGCACGCAGCGCACCGAACTCACGCACGTGCGCGACATCACGATGCGCGTGGCGTCGGATGCGGTGCTGATCGATCCGGTTACTCTGCGGCATCTCAACGTCATCGAAGGCGTCGAGGGCGGGCGGCGTGGATCGCTGCTCGAGGACATCGACCGCACCATCACGCCGATGGGCGGCCGGCTGTTGCGGCAGTGGCTCGTGCGACCGCTCGTGACGCTCGCGCGGATTCAGGACCGTCTCGACGCGGTCGAGGACTTCGCGTTCCGTTCCGCCGAACGCGGGAAACTGCGCGACGCGCTCCGTGGGGTACACGATCTGGAGCGGCTGACCTCACGCGTCTCCATGGGCACGGCCGGCCCTCGCGACCTGACCGCCCTGGCCGAATCGATCCGGATGCTGCCCCGTGTACGGAGCGTGATTGCCGAGCTCAAGGCGCCGCTCACCGGCAGTCTGCACGCCGAGATCGACGAACTCGCCGACGTCCGCGATCTCATCGCAGCCACGCTCGTCGACGAACCGCCGGCGCTGGCGCGTGACGGCGGCCTCATTCGCGACGGATTCGACGCCGGCCTCGACGAGATCCGCGCCATCAGCCGCGGCGGACGCGACGCCATCGCGGCGATGGAAGAAGCCGAGCGGACCCGAACCGGGATCGCGTCGCTGAAGATCCGCTACAACCGCGTCTTCGGCTATTACATCGAGATCTCGAAGTCGAATCTCGGCGCCGTGCCGGCCGACTACATCCGCAAGCAGACCGTGGCTGGCGGCGAACGTTTCATGACGCCGGCGCTGAAGGAATACGAGGAGAAGATTCTCGGCGCCGACGAGCGCCTCACGGCGCGCGAGATCGAACTGTTCGAAGCCCTCCGTCTCAGGGTCGCAGGCGAAGCACCGCGGCTGCTCGACACCGCCCGCGCGGTGGCCAGCCTCGACGTGCTCTCGGCGCTGGCCGACACGGCCACGTCGTGCAATTACACGAAACCTTTTCTCCACGAAGGCGACGAGTTTCACGCGACCGATGCGCGGCATCCGATCGTCGAGCGGCACGTCGCCGGATCATTCGTCCCGAACGACGTGCACCTCGACGCGTCGACGTCGCAGGTAGGTGGACTTGCCGCCCATGTTCGGTCCCGTGAGGATGACCACCTGCGACGTCGACGCGTCGAGGTG
>CAZZGM010000473.1:0-2799 GCA_964653955.1 uncultured Bifidobacteriaceae bacterium
CCGCTCTGCCGCCGAGGCGCACCGCCCGGACGCGCAGGTTGCCGGCCTGCGCGTGGTCTCGCCGTCTTTCATCCGCCAGGCGCACCGCGAAGGCCAACTGGTGCAGGTGTGGGTCGTCGACCATGAAGCCGACGCCCGCCGCCTGCTCGACTGGGGTGTGGACGGCCTCATCACAGACCGTCCCGACATCACGGTCACGACCCGCAACGAGTGGACGAACCCGCGAATTTGACTGCTCGATAAAACTTCGACACATCACTAGATCAACAGATCGCACCGATCAACAGATCAACACATCAACAGATCGACACTTTATGTTTCCTCCTTCCCTCCTCGACATCTATGCCGCCCGCCCGCGCGTCTCGCCCTATGTGCCGCCGTCGCCACTGACGAAACATCCCCTGCTGGACGAGGCACTCGGCCTGAACGTGTGGGTGAAACACGAAAACACCAATCCGACCGGTGCGTTCAAGGTGAGGGGCGGGCTGAACCTCGTCGGGGCGATGACCCCGGAGGAGAAGGCTCTCGGCATAGTGACCGCCAGCACCGGTAATCACGGCCAGTCCATTGCGCTGGCGTCACGGCTGCACGGCGTCCGCAGCACGGTGTTCGTGCCGGAAGGCAACAACCCCGAGAAAAACGCGGCCATCCGCGCGTTCGGCGCCGAACTGGATGAGGGCGGGCGCGATTTCGATGAAGCGCGCGAACGGTGCGAGCGACGCGCTGCCGACACCGGCGCCCGCTATGTGCACTCGGCCAACGAACCGTTGCTGCTGGCCGGCGTCGGGACCTACGCGCTGGAGGTGTTCGAGACATTGCCCGATGCCGACGTGGTGCTGGTACCGATTGGTGGTGGAAGCGGCGCCTGCGGGCTCATTACGGTTCGTAATGCACTGGGAGCGAAGACACGAATCATTGGCGTGGGTGCCGCAAACGCCGACGCCGTGGCCCGTTCGTGGCGCGGACCGGAGCGCGTGGTGGGCACGTCGGCCAGGACCTTTGCCGAAGGCATGGCCACGCGCGTCACCTTCGATCTCACGTTCGGCATTCTCAAGGCGCACCTCGACGACTTCGTCCTGCTGAGCGAGGCCGAACTGGCCGAAGGCGTGCGCATGGCCCTGCGGGCGACACATCACCTGGCGGAAGGCGCTGGTGCCGCGTCGCTGGCTGCGGCGCTGAAGCTTGCGGACACGCTGCGGGGACTGCGCGTCGTGTGTGTGATGTCCGGAGGAAACCTGGATCAGGCGAAGCTGCGCTGGGTGCTCGACCCCGCGTCGCGGGCGTAGGCATTGTCCGGCCTGGCTGTGGCGCGCGGTATGGTGCTGGACCACGGCCATGTCGGAGGCGGCGTGCCTGCGGAGCCCGGCCTTTTAAGCAGAGGGTCGCAGTTCCTTATCGCCGTGCCCGCGCGGTCCGGCGCCCGGCCGGTGCGGGTACGAGCTCCTGGAACACGTGGTCATACATGGCGGGCGTCACGGTGCCTGTATTCGTGTTCTGCCGCGACGGGTGATAACACCCGATCAGGCGGTGCGGTCTGAACGTGGTGGTGGCCCACACGGCCCCGTGACCGAACGCCGGGCGGGGACGATGCAGCGGGCCGTGGCGCCGCAGCAACTGCAGCCAGGCATCCCAGGCAATTTTCCCGAGCGCGACCACCGTATCGACGTGGGGCAGGCAGGCCAGTTCGGCTTCCAGGTGGTCGAGGCACGCGGTCACCTCGTCCGGCGTCGGCTTGTTGGCCGGCGGCGCGCATCGGACGGCCGCGGCAATATAGGCGTCCGTCAGCGTCAGGCCATCGCCGGGGTGATCCGAGGTCGAAAGGTTGGCCCGCCCGGCACGGTGCAGGGCGGACATGAGGAAGTCGCCCGAACCGCCCGTGCCGTCGCCCGTGAAAACACGCCCGGTGCGGTTGGCACCGTGGGCGGCCGGCGCGAGGCCCAGGATGAACATCCGGCTGTCGGGGTCACCGAACCCGGGGACCGGACGGCCCCAGTAGGTCCAGTCGCGATAGGCCGCACGTTTTTCGCGGGCCACCGCGCGGCAGTAGGTGCGCAGGCGCGGACAGCGTTCGCACGAGACGATAGCCGCCTCGACGGCGGCAAGCGCCCGTGGGCGTGCGCGTTTCGGCGTGTTCACACTAGAATAGTACGATTGCCGATCGACGACAGGAAAGGTCATATACGGCTATGCGAAACCCTGCTCCAACTGACGCCGCCCATCTGGAAGCCCTCGAGACACGCGAGTGGCTGGACTCGCTCGACGATGTCCTGCGCCATGGAGGGACGGCGCGGGTAGGCCGGCTGCTCCGCGACCTGGGCATCCACGCCCAGAAGAACGGCGCCCGCCTCCCCTTCACCGCCAACACGCCTTACATCAACACCATCCACCACACCGACGAAGTCCCCTATCCTGGCAGCCGCGAAATCGAGCGGCGCATCAAGAGCCTGGTGCGGTGGAACGCCATGGCCATGGTGGTGCGGGCCAACAAGCTCGAAGACGGCATTGGCGGACATATTTCGACGTTTGCCTCGTCGGCCACCCTCTACGAGGTGGGTTACAACCACTTCTTCCGCGGCCGAGACAACGGCAACGAAGGCGACATCGTCTATTTCCAGGGGCATGGGTCGCCCGGCATCTACGCGCGGGCCTTCCTCGAAGGACGGATCAGTCAGGAGCAACTAGAAAACTTCCGCCGCGAGCTGAAGCCGGAAGGCGGGCTGTCGTCCTATCCGCACCCGTGGCTGATGCCGGATTTCTGGGAGTTCCCGACGGTGTCGATGGGGCTCGGGCCGATCATGG
>CAZZGM010000474.1:0-2797 GCA_964653955.1 uncultured Bifidobacteriaceae bacterium
GTGGTCATCACCGCGCTCGTCGGGTTGTTCTTCGGGTGGTACCCGGCCCGCCGTGCCGCCATGCTGGATCCTATCGAGGCACTGAGGCGCGAATAGCACCATGCGACAGCTCACCAGGCAACTCGGGCTGCTGCGCGAAACCGCGCGCATGGCGTTCGAAACGCTCCGCACCAACAAGATGCGGTCGGCGCTCACCGTGCTCGGCGTGGTCATTGGCGTCACCTCCATCGTCGGCATGACCTCGCTCATCCGCGGCTTCGACTCGTCGCTGCGCGATTCGATTGCCGAGCTCGGTCCCAGGACCATCTTCGTGCAGCGGTTTGGTGCGGTGAGTTTTTCGTCGGGCACCTCGTTTCTCGAACTGATCCGCCGTCCCGTCCTCACGGTGGATGACGGCGAGGCGATTCGCCGGCTGGCGCCATCGGTGGCCATTGTCGACACGTGGCTCGGCGCCGGGCCGCCGCAGCCGACGATGGAGCGCATGTTCTATCGCGGTGAGCGCACACGTCCAGCGGCGGTGATGGGCACCAGCGAACTGTTCGTGGACGTGAACTTCGCCAGCATGATGGCCGGCCGCGTGTTCACCGAACAGGAAGTGGCGCGGCGCCGGCAGGTGGTCGTGCTCGGCTACGGCCCCTACGAGGCGCTGTTCGAGCAACGCGGCATCGACCCCATCGGCAAGCGCATCCGCATCGGCGCGCTCGAGTACACCGTGATTGGCGTGGTCAACAAGCGGCCGGCGGCCGGCGGATTCAGCCTCGGCGAAAACGACTTCGCCATCATCCCCTACACCGCCTACCGCCGGCAGTTCGGCAACGAACGCGTGCGGCGCGGCCCCTTCGGCGGCGTACCCGCGATGATTGCCGTGGTCCCGCGCGACGACGTGTCGCGTGACGATGCGATGCGCGAGGTGGAGTCGATCATGCGCATCCGCCACGGCCTCACGCTCGACAAGCCGAACGACTTCGACCTGGTCACGCAGGACGCTGTGCTGAAGGTGTGGGAACAGATCTCGCAGGCCATCCTGCTGTCGCTCGTCGTCATCTCGTCGATTGCGCTGATGGTGGGCGGGATTGGCGTGATGGCCATCATGACCATCTCGGTGACGGAGCGGACGCGTGAAATTGGCGTGCGCAAGGCCCTCGGGGCGCGCCGGCGCGAAATCCTCACGCAGTTCCTCATCGAAGCCGTCGTGCTCACCAGCGTCGGCGGCATCCTCGGCGTCGTGCTGGGCAGCAGCATCGGTTTCGCGGTCAACCTGGTGTCGGGCTTCCCCGTCTCGCTGCCGTGGTGGTCTTTTGCCCTGGGCCTGGGCTTCTCGGCGTCGGTCGGCGTGTTTTTCGGGATGTTGCCGGCGTGGCGGGCCTCGCGCATGGACCCCATCGAAGCGCTCCGCTACGAATAGACCGCGCCCGCCCCTCCTGGCATATGATGGCCCCCAGCAACGGGCGTACCTCACGCCCGGGGAGGCGTCCCGCCTATGAAGGTCTACGACACCGCCAGCATCCGCAACGTGGCCGTCGTTGGTCACGGAGGATGTGGCAAGACGCAACTCGTCTCATCCCTGCTGTTCTCTTCCGGCACCGTCAACCGGCTCGGCCTCGTCGACGATGGCACGACGGTGACCGATTACGACGAGGAAGAGATAGCCCGCAAGCACACGCTGGGCGCCGCGCTCGCCCACGTCGAGTGGAACCGCACCAAAATCAATCTCATCGATACGCCCGGCTTCGGCAACTTCTTCGCCGATGCGCGCGCGGCCCTGCGCGTGGCCGATGTCGCCCTCGTGGTGGTGGACGCCGTCGCGGGCGTGGAAGTGCAAACCGAGAAGGTGTGGCAGGTCGCCGAGGAGTTCGACCTGCCACGCATCGTGTGCGTCAACCGCCTCGACCGCGATCGCGCGTCGCTGGCGCGCACGCTGGAGTCGCTGCGCGAGAGCCTCGGCCGCGCCGTTGTCCCGATCCAGTTGCCCATTGGTGAAGAGAAGCAGTTCACCGGTGTTGTCGACCTCGTGGCCATGAAGGCCTTCACGTTTGGCGGCGACGGCTCGACCAGGATCTCGGAAGGTCCCGTGCCCGAGGCGATGATGGCCGAGGCCACCGCGGCCCGCGAAACGCTGGTGGAACTGGTGGCCGAGGCGGACGAGAGCCTCATGGAGCATTTTTTCGAAGCGGGCACCCTGACGCAGGACGAGCTGGTGAGCGGCCTGAAGGCCTCCGTGGGAGCAGGCACGCTGTTCCCGGTGGTGTGCGCCTCGGCCCTGCAGAACGTCGGCGCGCAGCCGCTGCTGGACGCACTGGTGACGTATGCCCCCTCGCCCGCGGAGCGGCGGTTCCCGGCCATCGAAAACGGCGAAGCCGTCACGCGCCCCATCGACGAACAGGCAGCGTACGCGGCATTCGTCTGGAAGACGGTGGCCGACCAGTTCGCGGGGCGCATCACGCTGTTCCGCGTCTATCAGGGCACGCTGAAGTCCGACTCGACCGTTCAGAACCTCACCCGAGGCACACAGGAGCGCCTGGGGCACCTGGTCGTGCTTCAGGGGAAAACGCAGGTGTCCGTCCCGGAAATCAAAGCCGGCGATATTGGCGCCGTCGCCAAGCTGAAGGACACCCACACCAACGACACGCTGGCCGACAAAGCCGCCGGCTTCTCGTGCACGCCGATCACATTTGCCGAACCGGTGCTGTCCTACGCCATCGAGCCCAGGAGCCGCGGCGACGAGGACAAGATCAGCACGTCGATGCACCGCCTCGAGGAAGAGGACGCCACCATCCGCTACGCTCGCGATCCGCAG
>CAZZGM010000475.1:0-2796 GCA_964653955.1 uncultured Bifidobacteriaceae bacterium
TCCCCTTTCCAGAGTCGAACCCGACACCGCGCCAGCGGTGGCAGCGGCCGGGCCGCTCGATAGGGCAGGGCCGGCTGGAGCGACGAGCCGGGTAGCGCCGTAAAATCCGGATGTTCGTGGCTAATCACGGGTGCCCGCTCCCACGACCTGATTGACCCGCGCCGACCAGGCCTTCGTGCGCTGCCACACGGCAGCGTCCGACATGATGCCGGTGTGGGCGCGCGTCGCGCCAAGCACATTGCCAAAAAACGTGGCCCACTGCCGGCCGCAGTGTTCCCAGGTGAGCTGTTCCGCCCGCTGGCGATTTTCCGCGCCAATGGCCACACGCAGCTCAGGGTGTGCGGCCAGGCGTTCCAGGGCCGCGGCAAACGCGTCGGGCGTACGCTCGACGAGGAACTCGGCCTGCAGCGGTCCGGCGACGTCGGGAAGAATACCGACGCGGGTGGCCACGAGCGGAATACCACACGCCATGGCCTCCAGCGAAGACGTGGCCGTGCCCTCGTGCAACGAGGCACACGTGTAGATGTCGAAGCTCTCCATCATGGCCACGATTTCGGCACGGGGCCGCCATCCGCCGCGCGCGCGGTCGTGAATGGCCGGTGTGACGGCCACGCCACGCGCGGCCGCCATGGCCACCGCGGGTTCGATGATGGTTCTCACACCCTTGTGATCCTGATAACCCAGGTACTGTCCCCAGTCGGCATTGCCCACCCAGCCCACGCGCAACGGGCGATCCATGGCCCGCAGATGCTCGGCGGACACCTGCCGGAACGCGCTGGCATCCACGCCATCGGGAATGGTGGCAGTGGGCGCCGGCACGCCCGGGAGCTTGCGCAGTTCCCCGCACAACGTAGCCGAGGAGGCAAAGTAGGCCGACACCAGCGAGAAGTCGGCGCGCGCACGTTCGCGTTCGTCGGCACGTTCCACGATGAGATGGTCGTGCACGTTCATCGTCAGTGGACGGCGAAGCACACGATCGAGGACGGCCTGCGGCGGGCGCAGCGCCGGGTCGGCTGCGATGGCCGGATCGAACACGCGCTGACAGAACGGGCGGCCCAGACAGTGAATCAGATCGTAGGCCCCGCAGAACAGCTCGTGAAACAGCTCCAGCGCCGTGCCTGGGGTCGGCGTCGACGCCCAGGCCGGTTCGTAGTCGCAGAGATAGAGGATGTCGGTGTCGAACCGCTCGTTCAGCGTTGGTGCGATGGCGCGAGCGATGCCGTCGAACGCCCAGTCGGGCGCGTCGACCACGAGTGCGAGACGGGCGCGTCGATTCATCGTGACGAGTCTGGAGGAGCAGGAATGGCCGCACCCAACCGGCCTTCGGCAACCGCGGTAACGGCCACCTCGTAGTCTTCGTGGCGGCCGATGTCGAGCCAGTAGCCCTCGAAGCGGTGGCCACGTACGGTCTCGCCCGCCGCCACGAGGCGGCGGACCAGGTCGGGCAGATCGCAATGTGCGCCCGTCTTCAGATGGCGCCGTACATCTGGCCGGAAACAGTAGATGCCGGTGGACGCCAGGAAGTGCATGGACGGTTTTTCGTCGTACGACACGACGTGGTTGCCGGCGTCGAGCTGAAGCACACCAAGCGTGATGTCGACGGATTTGTGGTACACGGCCACCGTGGCCATGGCATTCGAGCGGCGATGCTCCGCCAGCAGCGCCCCGAAATCCAGGTCGGTGAGGATATCCCCGTTCATCAAGAGGAAGTCGTCCGCCAGGTCGTCGATGAGCCCGAGGGGACCGGCCGTACCGAGCGGTGTGGACTCGATGGAGTAGTCGATGTCCACGCCAAAGCGCCGGCCATCACCGAAATACGCCTCGATGAGGCCGGCCAGGTGTCCGACGGCAAAGGTCAGCCGCGTGAACCCCGCCTGGCGCAGCTGGCCAACCACGATCTCGAGGATGGGTCGATCCCCGAGTGGCATCAGCGGCTTGGGAAAGACCGCCGTGTAGGGCTGAAGACGCTGCCCACGTCCGCCGGCAAGCACGATGGCGCGCATGCGAGCTATACCTCGTACCGAGCGACCTGGGTCCAGGCCGGATGAACGCGGAGAAACTCCAGCACACGCTCGAGACCGGCATCGAGTGTCACACGCGGTGCCCAGCCCGTGAGTTGCCGGGCAAGCGACGCGTCGCCCAGCAACCGCTCGACTTCGCTGGCGGCCGGCCGCAGACGTTCGGCCGTGCTGACGATCGGCACGCTGCGTCCCGCCGCGCGCACGATGCGCTCGGCCAGTTCGCCAATGCTGATCTCGCGGCCGCTGCCGAGGTTGACCGTGCGGCCCACGGCCTCATTGCAACGGGCCAGCGCCAGAAATCCCGCGACCGTGTCCGTGACGAACGTGAAATCGCGTGTAGGCGTCAGGGCACCCAGCCGCACTTCGCTGCCATGAAGCGCCTGTGCCGCAATGACGGGAATGACGGCGCGGCCGGACTGCCGTGGACCATAGGTGTTGAACGGACGGACCGTGACAACCGGCAGGTCGAACGAGCGCTGGAACGACGTGGCAATGGCATCCGCTCCCGCCTTGCTCGCCGCATAGGGTGACTGCGGCGAGACGGGGTGTGTTTCGGCGATGGGCACCTGCTGCGCCGTGCCGTAGACCTCGCTGGTCGACGTGTGCACGAACCGTTCGACGTTGGCATGCCGCGCCGCCTGCAGCGCGTCGAGCGTGCCCATCACGTTGGTCTGCACCACATCGACAGGATGCTGATAGGAGTAGGGAATGGCAATGAGCGCGCCCAGGTGAAAAACCACCTGCTGGCCGGAGGTCACACGGATCAACGCATCGG
>CAZZGM010000476.1:0-2794 GCA_964653955.1 uncultured Bifidobacteriaceae bacterium
GCTTCCCGATGGCCTGGCGGCCCGTGTCGATCGGACGTCGTGGCGGACGCCGGCCATTTTCCGCTGGCTGGGCGAAGCGGGTTCGGTGCCCGAGATGGATCTCCGGCGCTCGTTCAACATGGGCATCGGGCTCATCCTGGTGGTGGCGCCGGACGACGTCGGTGCGGTGCAGGCGGCGCTGCTCGACGCGGGCGAAGCCAATGCCGTCGCCATTGGCGAGATCGAGGCGGGCGCGGGCGGAGTGCGGTACGCGTGAGCCGGCGGCTGGGCGTCCTCGTCTCGGGGCGCGGCTCGAACCTGCAGGCCATTCTCGACGCGGTAGCGGACGGCCATCTGTTGGCGGACGTGGCCGTTGTCGTGTCGAATCGCGCGGACGCAGCCGGGTTGCAGCGGGCGCAGGCGGCTGGCGTGCCGACGCTGGTGATGCCGCACGGCGGCTACGCATCGCGCGAGGCCTACGACCGGGCGCTCGTGGCGCAGTTGCGCGCCTGCGACGTGAACCTGGTATGTCTGGCCGGATTCATGCGCCTGCTCGGGCCGGCGTTCATTGATGCGTTTCCCAATGCGGTGCTCAACGTCCACCCGTCGCTGCTGCCAGCCTTCCCGGGCCTCGATGCGCAGGGGCAGGCCGTGGCGCATGGTGTGAAGATTGCGGGTTGCACCGTGCATCTGGTGACGGCCGAACTCGATGCCGGCCCCATCGTGTTGCAGGCGGCCGTTCCGGTGCTCGAGGACGACACGGCCGAGACGCTCGCCGCGCGTATCCTCGTGGAGGAGCATCGGCTTTACCCGGAAGCCATTGCCCGTGTGCTCGACGGCGGGTGGAAGCTCGACGGCCGCCGATTCATTCGCGCCTGAGTGCCTGGCCTGGGAGCGCGCCGGAGAAGCGCGGCGCGGCCCCCTGCCTGTCTTGGCCGTAGTGCCGAACGGTCGTCAGGAAACGAGGCGTGCTCCCGACCTGTCGGCCGCAGCGCCGAGGCCGCGTCAGGAAACGAGGCGCGAAGGCCGAAGCGTCAACACCGCCACTTCCGGCGGGCAGTTGATGCGCACCGGGACGTAGACGGTGCCGACGCCGCGGCTGACAAACACCGTGGCGTTCTTTTCGGTGCCGGCTCCCGACAGCACGGGGAACTTCCGGCCGGCGACGGCTCCGACGCCTGGCAGCAACACCTGGCCACCGTGCGTGTGGCCTGACAGCACCAGTTGAACGTCGAACAGGGCGGCCTCTGTCAACCTCCGCGGATCGTGAGCCAGGAGGAGGGTGGTGCCGCTCGTGCCTTCGAGCACGGGTGACAGATCGGTCGGACGCCGTGTCCAGAACCGCAGGCCGGCCACGTCCAGGGCTTCACCGCGAATCGTCAGGCGTGTGCGCTGATCGCGGAGCACTGTGAAGCCCTGACGCTGCAGCGCCGCCGGCATCTCCCGGTCATCGTCGTGGTTGCCGAGTACGGCGAATGATCCGTGCGGTGCATAGGCGAGTGGTGCCAGCAGTTCGGCAACCGGGCCCATGAACGCACGATCCCCGAACGTGACGTAGTCGCCGCCGAGCACCGTGAGATCGGGCGCGGCTGCTGCCAGCAGGGTCACGGCATTCGACACATCGTCTGCGGAGACGGAGCGGCTGTGATGAATGTCGGTGATGAGTCCGACACGCAGGCCGTCGAGCGCCTGCGGCAGACCGACGACGGGCAGTTCCCGATCGATGCGTCTGATCTGATGGCGCTCGTATCCTGCGCCGTACGCGACGACGCCGGTGCCGAGGCCGACGCCGGCGGCCACCAGCGTCTTCAGTGCGCCTCGCCGCGAGATGCCCATTGATGGGCAGTATAGTTAATCGCGTGCATCTCATCGACGAGTTGACGTGGCGTGGCCTGGTGTCGGAAGAAACCGAAGGGCTTCGTGAGGCTCTTGCCCGTGAGCGCGTGACGGCGTACATCGGCTTCGACCCGACGGCGGCCAGTCTGCACGTGGGCTCGCTCCTGACCATGCTCAACCTGGCGCGGCTGCAGCGTGCCGGCCACTCGCCGATTGGCCTCGTGGGCGGTGGCACCGGGCTCATTGGCGATCCGAGCGGCAAGAGTCAGGAGCGAAACCTGCTGACCTTCGAACAGGTGGAAGCCAACGCTCAGGGCATCCGCCGGCAGCTCGAACGTGTGCTCGACTTCGACGCGCCGTCCAATCCGGCCCGGTTGGTCAACAACGTCGACTGGCTGCGGCCCATCGGCTTTCTCGATTTTCTCCGCGACGTCGGCAAACACTTCACCGTGAACTACATGATGGCGAAGGAGTCGGTGAAGCGGCGGGTGACCGGCGACGAAGGCATCTCGTTCACCGAGTTCAGCTACCAGCTGCTGCAGGCCTACGACTATCTCGTGCTGCACGATCGTTATGGCTGCTCGCTGCAGATGGGCGGCAGCGACCAGTGGGGCAACATCACCTCGGGGTGCGAGCTGATCCGCAAGGTGCGCGGCGCGCGCGTGCACGGGCTGGTGTGGCCGTTGATGACGACGGCGTCGGGTACCAAGTTCGGCAAGACCGAGGCGGGCACGATCTGGCTCGACGCCGAGCTGACCTCGCCGTTCCGGTTCTACCAGTTCTGGCTCAACACGGATGACAGCGACGTCGTGAAATATCTGCGCTTCTTCACGTGGCTGGAACGAGCTGCGATCGACGAGCTGGAGCGTGCGCTGCGCGACGCGCCCGAGGCGCGTGACGCCCAGCGTGCGCTGGCGCGCGAGGTGACACGTCTGGTGCATGGGGATGACGAGCTGGCGCGCGCGGAACGTGGCACGGC
>CAZZGM010000477.1:0-2786 GCA_964653955.1 uncultured Bifidobacteriaceae bacterium
CAACTCGCCGCTGGCCGAGGCCAACATCATCGGCCGCGCCGTCGGTATGGCGACACGCGGCATCAAGCCGGTAGTCGAAATCCAGTTCTTCGACTACATCTGGCCGGCCATGATGCAGCTCAAGGACGAAATGTCCATGATGCGGTACCGGTCGGGCAACAACTTCTCGTGCCCGATGGTGGTGCGCGTTCCGATTGGTGGCTACATCACCGGCGCGCCCTATCACAGCCAGTCGGGCGTGAGCATCTTCGCCCACTGCCCCGGAGTCCGCATCGCGTTCCCGTCCATTGCCGTGGACGCCGCCGGCCTGCTGCGCACCGCCATCCGGTGCGACGACCCGGTGATGTTCCTCGAGCACAAGCATCTGTACCGGCAGACCTACAACAAGGGCACCTACCCGGGCGATGAGTTCATGATTCCGTTCGGCAAGGGTTCGCTGCGCCGGCCGGGCACCGATGTCATCGTGCTCACCTGGGGCGCACTCGTCCAGCGTTCGCTGCTGGCCGCGCAGCAGGCCGAGAAAGACGGCATCAGCGCCGGCGTCTTCGATCTGCGCACCATCATGCCCTACGACTGGGAAGGCATTGCCGAACTGGTGAAACAGACCAACCGCGTGGTCATTGCCCACGAGGACACGCTCACCTGCGGCTTCGGCGCCGAGATTGCCGCGCGCATCTCGGACGAGCTGTTCGGTGAACTCGACGCGCCCATCCGCCGGGTGGCCGCGCTCGACTGCCCTGTTGCTTACGCCCCGGACCTCGAAAAGGCCATCCTGCCGCAGTCCGCCGACGTGCTGCAGGCCATCAAGGAGACGGCGGCGTACTAGAAGGCGGAAGGCAAAAGGCGGAAGGACAAAGGCAAATAGGGGCGGAAGGCAGAAGGCAACACGAGAGCGGAAGAGTTCCTGGATGTCGCGACGCGCGCCGGTGCTGATTTCTGCCTTGTGCCTTTTCCCTTCCGCCTTTCTCCTTTTGCCTTCTGCCTTTTCTCTTCCGCCTTCTGCCTTCCAGTCCCCCTCCCCCGGCCACGTCGACGTCCTCGACAGCATCCACTCCCTCCCTCCGCACATCGTTGGCACGTTTCGCGAGCCAATGGGGTTCGCGCGAGTGCCGCGAGGGCCTTACTACGTGTTCGACCGGCGCGGCCACAGCGTGCACACGGTGGACGAAACGGACGGAACCGTGCGGACGCTGGTCGAGATTGGCAATGAAGAGGGGCGGCTGCTGTCACCGAGCGCGTTCGACGTGGCCGATGACGGATCGTTTGCCGTGGCCGATGCACCCGGCGGACGCGGACGCGTGCAGGTGTTCGGTCCGGCGGGCATTCGCATTGGCGGTTTCACGCGGCCGGGCCGGGCGGCCGTCCGTGTGGCACTCGGCTCGCTGGTCATGAACGGCGTGGGCAGCCTGGTCTACACGGGACAGCGCGTGATTCTGAGCGAACCGGATTCGGGGTGGCTGCTGACCGAGTACGGTCTGCGCGGCGACGTGCGCCGCGGCATCGGACACCTGCGGCCCACCGGACACGAACACGATCCCGAATTGCACCTGACGCTCAACACGACACTCGCGCTGCCAACGCCGGACGGCGGCTTCTTCGTGGTCTTCCTGACGGGACCGCCTGCGTTCCGCCGCTACGATGCGGAGGGTTCGCTCGTCTACGAACGTGTGATCCAGGGCCGCGAACTCGACGACCTCCTGGCCGTGCAGCCGAAACGCTGGCCACCACGCGTGCCGGGCAGCCGCGAGGCACCGCTCGTGCCGCCGCTGGTTCGGACCGCCGCCGTGGATCCGCACGGCCGGCTCTGGATTTCGTTCGTGCTGCCCTACACCTACGTGTATGAGCCGGACGGCGAGAAGGTGCGGACGGTGCAGTTCCGCGCAGGCGGTGTCCTGGCCCCCACCAGCCTGTCGTTCAGCGGCAACGACCGCGTGCTGACCACGCCGGGCTGCTACGAGTTCGTGTACTGACGGTACAATTCCCGGGCACATCGTATGTGGCCCAGACTCGTCCTTGCCGCCGTGGTGCTGGCAACGCTGGCGTGCGGCGGCGGCCAGACGCCGACCTCGCCCACGCCGCAGCCGCAACCTCCGCCATCAGGCACGCTCGCCATCACGTGTCCGACCGGCGTCGTCGGTTCGACCACCGGGGCGGCGGCAGCCGTGACGTACGCGACGCCCACCATCTCCGGCGGCGTGGCGCCGGTCACCATCACGTGCTCGCCGTTCTCGGGGGCATCGTTTCCTGTTGGTGTCACCACCGTAGCCTGCCAGGCCACCGACGCACGTAATACCGCCGCGGCATGCAGCTTCCCCGTCATCGTGCACCGCGTGCCCACGCTGATACTCACGCGTTTCCTGGCGTTCGGCGACAGCGTGACATCGGGCGAGGTCACGGTTCCCGTCACGAATGCGTTCGGCGATGCCCCAGGCTGGGGCACGCAGATTGTCGTGCCCGCGGCGTCCTATCCGACGCAGCTACGGACGATGCTGGCGGAGCGGTACACGGCTCAGACGGCTGCGATCGAGGTGACCAACGCGGGCATCAGCGGTGAGGCCGCCGAGGACGGCGCGCGGCGTTTTCCGGTGGTGATGGCATCGATCCGACCGCAGGTCGTGCTACTGCTGTCCGGCTACAACGACCTCAACACGCTGGGCATGTCCGGTGTGTCGCGCACCATTGCCGCCATGGACACCATGGCGCGCGAAGCACGCGCGCGCGGCGCCCGCGTCTATCTCGGCGCACTGACACCCTCGCGTCCCGGTGGCCGCAACACCATCGACCCG
>CAZZGM010000478.1:0-2782 GCA_964653955.1 uncultured Bifidobacteriaceae bacterium
GGCGGGAGCGTGAAGCCGGACAACACGGCGGCGCTGATGGCCAATCCGGACGTTGACGGCGCGCTCGTCGGTGGTGCCAGCCTCGATGCCGACAGCTTCACGCAGATCGTTCAGCGCGCCCACCCCAACGTCTGACCGTCGTGGCCGCGGAGGTCGGCCGTGCGCGGCAGGATATGCTCTGCGAAGGCCAGGGCTGCCCTCGACGTCGAGTTGGTCGCCATCGGGGGCATGGCGATTCATGCGCGGCGGTGTGAGCTCCGACTACTCGAACAGCGACGTTTCGTCCATCCGGTCGAGCTTCTTCTGAATCGCCTCAGTGCTCCCTTCTCAGTCGATGGAGCGCGTATAATTCCGCCAAGGGTCCAGCATGAACGCGGTCAATGTCCTCGAGCGGGTTCCCATCCATACGGATGCCCACGGTGTGGTGCGCGTGGCCGGTACCCGAGTCACTCTCGAGACGATTGTCGACGCGTTCGCGGCAGGTGCAACCGCCGAGGAAATAGCACAGCAGTACCCGACCGTGCCGCTCGTGGACGTGTACTCCGTCATCGCGTACTACCTTCGGCATCGACCCGAGGTCGAAGCATATATGAAGGACCGCGACGCACTCGCCGCGCGTGTCCGACGGCAGGTCGATGAGCGAACCCCCTCCATGGGGATTCGGGAACGGCTGCTCGCCAGACGGCAATAGGGAGCCGTCGTCCGATGCTCCGTCTCGCCGCGGACGAAAACTTCAACGCAGACATCGTCCGCGGCATCGTTCGGCGCCTTCCGGATCTGGACATCCTTCGAGTTCAGGACGTCGGCCTGTCAGGCGCAGATGATCTCGCTGTCCTCGAATGGGCAGCAAACGAGCGCCGGGTCGTGTTAACGCACGATGTCTCCACGCTGGTCGGCCTGGCCCTGAAGCGGGTCTCCGCTGGCCGGCCGATGCCCGGCGTTTTCGCAGCTCGATCAAGCGGGCCAGTCGGCTCGACAATCGAGGACCTCGTGCTGCTGGCCGAGTGCAGTGTCGAAGGCGAGTGGCACGGTCGGGTCTGCTTCTTGCCACTCTGAGATTCGTCGCTGCAGTGCCTGAAAGGCACGATGTTGACGAACATGCCACACCGACTGACACGCACAGCGGCGCCGCTCGAGCCGCGAGAGGGGCTGCGTGGCAGGGCCGGAGACGTGGCGGCGTGGCCGTAACGGACGTTCAGTTGCCGTCGGCTTCGGCGTCCATCTGAGCGATGAACGACTCGGCTTCAGCGATCGACGACTCGAGGTCGGCGACCAGCGCGTCGACGTTGCCGCTGATGGCCAGCAGTTCCTTGTCGAGCGCGCCAATCGCCGACGCGTTGAGGTTGTGCTTGAGGAACAGCACGCGATCGCGCAGCGGCTGCAGCACCGGATCGACGCGCTTCTGCGCCTTTTCCATCGCGGCAATCACGGTCTGGGCCCGCTGCTTCGTCTGGCGCAACTCACGCTGGCTCTCGGCGCGCAACTCGCGGTCCTTGTACTGACCGAGTTCCTTCTCCCATTCCTTGAACAGGTCGTCGGCAACATCCTTCACCGACTTCACGCGGTTACGGATGTCGCGCGCGCGATCTTCACTGCGTTCCAGTTGCTTGTTGAGCTCGTTGTACTTGTCTTCGAGCGAACCACCTTCCGTGGCCACCACCGATCGAAACCGCTCGAGAGCCGACCGGAACTCGTCCTTGCCCTTCTGCTGCGCCTCACGCGCGTCGCGGACACGTTTCACCAGGATGTCCCGCTTCTCCATCCCGAACTTCTTCATCGTCTTGTAGTACAGGCGATCGCACCCCGGCAGGACGATGGTCGAACCGAACAGCAGGAGCGCGAGGCGGCGGGCGGCAAGGCGGCGCGTGACAGTCATGGCGGGCAAACCCCGTCCATAAGGCTAGCAGAGAACCGCCGCGGTCCGGACGCGTGCGCGGAACTATCGCTCCACCCAGCCGTAGTATCCGCCAGGGACACCAGCCAAAGGGGGCCGGCATGCGGGAGTGGATGGGCGATCTGAAAACGTCGGTTCGGCAACTGGTCAGGACGCCCGGCTTCACCGCCGCCTCCATCGCCGTGCTGGCACTTGGCATCGGACTCAACGCGGCCATGTTCAGCGTGGTCTACACGCTGGCGTTCATGACCCGCCCATATGCCGAACCCGATCGGATCGTGCAGCTCTATTCCAGCGAGACGGCCCGCCCGGACTCCTATCGCGCCTTCTCCCATTCAGCATGGCGCGAGATTGCCGACGACTCCGACGTCTTCTCCGGCATCCTCGCCCACGCGCCCACGATGGTCGGCATTGGCGATGGGCAGGACGCCCGCCGCAGTTTCGCCGCCCTCGTCAGCGGCAACTACTTCGACGTGCTGGGCGTACCCATTGCGAGAGGCCGCGGGTTTACCGGGGAAGAGTCGACACCCGGCCGCGACATCCCGGTGGTGGTGGCCTCGTGGACGTTCTGGCAGCGTCAGGGCTTCGCGCCCGATCTCATCGGCTCGACCGTACGTATCAACGAGCGCAGCTTCACGGTCGTCGGCATCACACCCGAAGGTTTCACGGGGACGATGGCGGTGTTTGGCCCGGAGATGTTTTTCCCGCTGGGCGTGTTCCATACGCTGGCCCACGACTTCATGGGCGGTGAGATACCGCGCTCGCTGTTGACTCGAGATGCCTACCACCTGTTCCTGGCGGGGCGGCTGCGCGACGGTATTTCCATGGACGTGGCCACGTCGCACCTGCCGCCGCTGGCCGCTCGGCTCGAACGCGCGTTTCCGGTGG
>CAZZGM010000479.1:0-2778 GCA_964653955.1 uncultured Bifidobacteriaceae bacterium
ATCTGACGGGACACAGCGACGTCGCGGCGCTGCTGGTGCTGGACCATCAGGTACACGCCATCAACCTGATCACACGTCTTGGCTGGGAGGCCCGTATTGGCGGCCCGCGTTCGCAGGCGCGTGTCGAGGAGGCGCTGAACGAACTGGTGGACTACCTGCTGTTCGTGGACGAAGCGCCCATTCCGGGACGGGTGGACGGCGGTTCCGGGTTTGCGGACGTGTTTGCCGCCGCGGGAAAAAAGGACGCGCAGGGGCGGACGCTGCGGACGCTGCGGCTGAGTGGACGTCTGATGGAGTATCCGCTCAGCTACATGATCGACTCGCCGCAGTTTGCCGCGCTGCCGGACGGCCCGCGTGAAGCCGCGCTGTCGCGCATTCGCATGATCCTTCGCGACGGCGACCCCGCACCCAGGTACGCGCACCTCACGCCGGCACTGCGGAAGTCGGTGCTCGAAGTGTTCGAAGGCACACGGTAGGTCGGCCAGCGTCATTGCCCGTCAGGGTGTGCAGACCGCCGGCCGACTCGGCGACCGTTCCTCGAGGGTGCCTGGCTCCAGTGTGCCTGGAAAAAAAGAGCGCCTGGTGAGCAAAGCTCCCAGGCGCTCTTCGTGTGTCTGACCTGCCCGGCGCCTGTGTCGATCGACGGCAGCGGGCGCCGGTGTGTTACTGACCGGGCTGGCGGCGCGGCGGCGCCGGCAGCGTGCCCTTGTTGGCAATGGCCTTGTTGATGGCCTCAATCGTGTGGTTGGTACGGAAGGCCACGATTTCGCGCGCCCATTCCATGTTCTTCTCGCGGTTCGAGACGTCCACGCCGTTGATGGTGGCCTTGCCGGCCTTGACGCGTTCGTCGTAGCGAACCGACGTCGGATCCTGGATGAACATATTGAGGGTGATGACCGGATCGTCGTGCATGGACTCGGACTCGCCTTCCTTCAGCCCGAACTGTTCCATGTGCTTCGTCACCGACGCGTAGTCGTAGTACTCCTGGATGTGCGCCACCAGCGCCTTGCCGGCGTACTTGGCGTTGAGCGCTTCGGCCACGGCACGCTGACCGGCCTGGTTGCCGCCGCTGTCGCCAATGAAGAACACCTGAGTGAAGCCGTGCGCGAGGAGCGATTCGGCCGTGTCGGTCAGCAGGGCGCGGAAGGTGTCTTCGCGCAGGCTGATCGTGCCGGGTGAGGTCATGTGGCCGGTGGGCGGTTCAATGCTGCCCTCGGGCACGTGCTTGATGACGGGCGCGCACAGCGCATTCCCCATCTTGCGCGCGATGGCATCGCAGTTGGCCTGGAGCACGTAGTTGTGCTTGCCCAGCGCCAGCCAGGGCCCGTTGGGTTCGTGACCGCCGGTGGCAATGATGACCGTCTTCTTCCCCTCCTGCATGGCGTCGCGGACGTCCATCCAGGTCATTTCCTCCAGCCACACGGTGTCGGCCTTCGGCAGCGGGTTCGGGGTGTCCTTGCAGTTGAGCGGGTTGTTGCGGCAGTCGCCGCCGCCCATCGATCGCGGATCGGGCTCACGCCGCTGGCCGCCCTGAGCGTCCAGCATGGCGGTGCCGGCCATCATTGCGGCCACGAACATCGTGGCCCCGATCCCCAGCAGGGTCTTCGTCATAGTTGTCACTCCCGGAATCAGGCGTTCGAATCACCAATTCATCGAAACACGTCGCGTTGTGCTGTTTACGGCGTGGACGGTCCCAGCTTTGCGCGGAACGCCCCATCGTCGAACCGCTCGCGATAGGCGCCGTGGCAGGTGCCGCAGGTCTTGCCCAGGTTGCCCTGCGTGGTCTTCACTTCGTCCCACCGGCCGCCGGTCGCGGCGGATTCGATGCTCTCGGCCATCTTGCGGGCGTCCTGTGCCCAGCCCATGGCGTCGGCCTTGCCGTGCGGCTTGAAGAACGCTTCGGTGGTGGCGAAAGCGGCCTTGAGGGCAACCGCCTGTTCGACGGCCCGCTTCTGATCGGACTTCTCGATGATCTCGCGGAACGCGCCGTTGGCCGACGCAATGGCCTTCATGGCCGCCTGCAGCTTTTCTTCTTCGGGCGACATCGGCGGTGCCAGGCGGCGGGCGATGTCGTTCATGGCGTTGTTGATGACCGAGGTGGCCACGACCGCGGGCTTGCCGGTGTACTGTGCCAGTGCCTCGGGCGAGATGCCGGTGAGCCGGTCCTTGACCTTGGCGTCGGTGGGGTCGAACTTCACGACCTCGCCAATCACCGTGACATAGGTGTTGAGCTCCAGCGGCTCGTTGAGCCGCGGCGCCAGGACGAGCACGGGTTTGTCGGCCGGCTTGGTCTTGTCCTGGTCGACCACAAACGCACTGGACGACAGCGACTGGTCGACGAGGGCCATCATCGTGACGTTCTCGCCAACGAAGTTGTCGGGCTTGGCGGCCAGCGTGCTGGCCACGACCGGCATGAGCGGCTTCTGCGCCGGGGCGGCAGGGGCCGCCGGCGCGGCGGACTGCTGTCCGGCTGCGGGCGTGGCGGGCTGCTGCGGTGCCTGCTGGGCGCGCGGGACGGCAGCGGATACCACCAGGCCGAAGGCCACCGCGGACAGGATCAGCGTGCGCGCGTTGCGGCCGTCGAAGTTCGAGCGTGACATGACGAACACTCCTCCTTGATCACCGGCGGCGCACGCGGAAGTGCGCTCGCGCCGGCTGTCGATCTGCCGCATTGTAGGCGAAACATCGAAGGCTGCGCCTGTCGATGATGTCTCCAATTGTCACAAGTGAGTGAGCCGGCCGGCCGCAACGTGCCACCTACAATGGACCGCATGGCCC
>CAZZGM010000480.1:0-2760 GCA_964653955.1 uncultured Bifidobacteriaceae bacterium
TCATAGCGGATATGGGCGCTGAGCCGCACGACGACGGACGCGTCGTCGCCATCGATCAGCCGTATCCGTTGCAGTCGGCGCTCGACGCGCAGGCCAACCGCTTCCGCGAAGGCCTCGTCCCCCCGGCCTCTTCCGATCTCCTCATCCTCCGCACCGCCACCGAGCAGCAGCGCATCGTCAGGAAAAACGCCGGCGCAAGTCTCGTGGATTTGGGCGACGGTGTGCTGGCGGTGGAATTCCACTCGAAACTGAATGTCATCGGCAACGACACCATGGCCATGCTGCACGCGGGTGTCACTGAAGCGGCGGCTGGTCATCAGGCGCTGGTGATTGGCAACGACGCCGCGACGTTTTCGGCGGGTGCCAACCTGCTGCTGGTGCTGCTCGAAGCGCAGGAAGGCAACTGGGATGAACTGGACCTGGCCGTGCGCCAGTTCCAGCGCACGGTGATGCAGCTTCGCTACAGCGATGTGCCGGTGGTGGTGGCACCGGCGGGTATGACGCTGGGCGGCGGCATGGAAATCACGCTGCACGGCGACCGTGTGCAGGCGGCGGCCGAAACCTACATGGGACTGGTCGAGGTGGGCGTGGGTCTCATCCCCGCCGGCGGTGGCACGAAGGAGATGATCGTGCGCGCCACGGCGGGCCTGCCGGCGCCCAACGCCGACCCGCTGCCGTTCCTTCAGAAGGCGTTCGAGACGATCGCGTTGGCGAAGGTGTCGACCAGCGGTCCGGACGCCCTGCGTCTTGGCTACCTTGCTCCCACCGACACGTTCACCATGAATCGTGAACGCCTGATGGCCGACGCCAAGGCGCGCGCGCTGGCCCGCGTGCGCGAGGGTTATCACAAGCCGGCGCCGCGTACGGCCATCCGCGTCGGCGGCGAATCGGTGAGCGCCGCCCTGAAGCTGGGCGTGCACCTGGCGTGGCGCGCCGGACGCGCCACGGATCACGACGCCCTCATCGGCCGCAAGCTCGCGCACATCTTCGGCGGCGGGGCGCTGCCGCACGCCACCATGGTCAGCGAACAACACCTGCTCGATCTCGAACGCGAAGCGTTCCTCAGCCTGCTGGGCGAGCCGAAAACGCTGGACCGGATCAGACATACGTTGAAGACGGGGAAGCCTCTCAGAAACTGAACAGGAAACTGACAGGCTCGGTCATTCCGGAATTGGGTTCTGAGGTTCAGTCGTGATTGATGTTGGACGCGGAGAAGCGGTCGTGCTCGTTCCCGGGCTGCAGGGGCGCTGGGAATGGATGGCGCCGGCCGTGGATGCGCTGGCGCGACACCATCGGGTCATTTCCTTTTCGTTGTGCGATGAGCCGACGAGTGGTTTCCCGTGTGATCCGTCGCTGGGGTTCGAGAACTACGTCACGCAGGTGCGGCAGGCGCTCGACCGGGCCGGGCTGAACACGGCCACGCTGGTGGGCGTGTCGTATGGCGGGCTCATTGCGTCCGAAGCGGCGGCGCGAATGCCCGGTCGTGTGAACGGGCTGGTGCTCGCGTCCGCATTGCCGACGGACTGGCATCCCGACGCACGCGCGCGGTTTTATCTGCGGGCGCCACGGCTGCTGAGCCCGCTGTTCGTGCTCGGCTCACCAGGGCGTCTTCAACCCGAGGTGTCGGCGGCATTTCCAGCGGTGGGGCGGCGCCTGCGGTTCATGGCACGTCATGGCTGGCGCGTGCTCACGGCGCCCATGTCGCCCGTTCGTATGGCTCGACGTATCCGCTGGTCCGACGGCTACACCTTTACAGACTCCGCCCGCGTCCAGGTACCGGTGCTGCTTGTGACCGGCGAGCCCGGGCTGGATCGGATCGTCCCGGTCGACGTCAGCCGGCGCGCTCTCGAGCGCATGCCACACGCGCGGCATGAAGTGCTGTCGCATACCGGCCACATTGGCCTCATCACCCGGCCCGAGCCGTTTGCCGATGCGATTGGCGCGTTCGTCGAACGCTGCGCGGCCGGCGCCACACCACCACAGATGACGGGGAGCGGATGGTAATCGACGCGGTACGTGAAATTCCCGGCCCGGTGGGTCCGCTCGAGGTCAGGCTCAACCTGCCGGCCGCAGCGCCGCGCGCCGTCGCCGTCCTGGGCCATCCGCATCCGCTGTATGGCGGCACGCTCCAGACCAAAGCCGTCTACGAAACAGCCCGCGCACTGACGCGCCTTGGCGTGGCCGTACTGCGCTTCAACTTCCGGGGTGCCGGCCGCAGCCCGGGCACATTCGACCAGGGCCGCGGCGAGCAGGACGACTACCGGGCCGCGCTCGACTTCGCGGCCGATCGTTTCCCCGGCTTACCCGTGTGGGCCGGAGGCCTGTCGTTCGGCTCCTATGTCGGCATGACCGTGGGCGCGTCGGATCCGCGCGTCACGCTGCTGCTCGGCATTGCACCGGCCGTGGACCGCTATCCGTACGACGCCGTACGCGACAGCGGTAAACCCGTCTTTCTCATTCACGGCGAAGAAGACGGGCTGGTGTCGGTAAAACTCGTCCGTCAGTTCTACGGCTCGCTGCCCGAGCCGCGCGAACTGGTCGTCATCGAAGGCGCCGACCACCTGTTCGAAGGCCAGACATCCATGCTTGCCGATGCCATCGAGGACCTGCTCGCCGGCCTGTGAGGTTCATCCCATGCACGACGCCGTCATTGTTTCCGCCGTTCGCACCGCCGTCGGCAAAGCCCCGCGCGGCACACTCAGCACGACCCGTCCCGACGAACTCGGCGCCACGGTCATCCGCGAAGCCCTCGCACGCGTG
>CAZZGM010000481.1:0-2758 GCA_964653955.1 uncultured Bifidobacteriaceae bacterium
AGGCCGCTTCTGCCGCGCAGCAGGAACCGCCGTCAGCGCAACGGCAAGGGCAAAGCACAGGAGCCGGTTCGGCATGCGGCCGAGCATACACCTGCGGCCGATGTGCGTACCCGATGGCCGCGCACGGGCGGCGCACACGCCTGGCACATGGCCCGGCCCGCATCGCGCGGCGACTCTCCGCGCGTAAACTAAGTATTTTCAACTACTTACAAACAAGCAACAACGAGGCAACGTTCTTGCACAGCGGCACGGTGGAGGCTTTCGCCGCATGCTGCCCGCTCAAACCGTCACCGCCGTATCGACGTTGCCCACGCTGGATCCTGCCGTTCTCGACTCGCTGCGTCACTACGACCCGGACGGTCAGCAGGGCCTCATCGCGGATCTGGTAGCCACTTTCGAAGTGGAAGCGCGCGATCGCCTCATCAAGCTGCGGGCGGCCCTCGCCGCCGGCGACGGCAAACTGGCTGGCCGCCTCGCGCACAACCTTCGTGGCCTGGCCTGCGCCATCGGTGCCCCCCTGCTGGCCGATCTCAGTCAGGAGCTCGAACACGCCGTTGCCAGCGGCCGCGACATGCGGCGGTGGAACCTCGACCCGATCGAGCGTGAGTACCACCGCGTGGCCAGGGCCCTCATTACTTCCACCTGATCATTCGCCACGCGCCACGTTTCGGCTGCCCTGCCTCGTCCGTCCGTTCCACCTCGTCCGCACGGCAGCCTGGCTGTATCTCTATCTCTGCGCTAATCCAAAACTCGCTTCGATTGACGGCGCCAGCAGCGCGGCGTTGCTCGAACAGTGGCGGCACAGACCGATCGCTCTCTGTGCGCGGATCCGCTCACAACGCGCAACACCGGTGAACCGAGGGGATAAAATGCGTTGGAGTTAAGGAGATGCCATGACGCTGACACGCCGACAGATGTTCGTCACGCTGGGCCTGGGTGGCCTTGCGCTCACCAGCAGCCGCGATGCGCTTGCGGCCGCCGCGCAGGCACCGGCCGCCGCGGGACCCTTCTCGCTGGCGCCGCTGCCCTATCCCTTCAACGCGCTCGAGCCGCACATCGATGCGCAGACCATGGAAATCCATCACGACCGGCATCATCAGGCCTACGTGACCAATCTGAACGCCGCCATCGGCAAGGCCGGCGCCGCCGGCTCGATGCCGCTCGACGAGCTGCTCAAGAACCTCAATCAGGTGCCCGAAGCCGTGCGGACTGCCGTCCGCAACAACGGTGGCGGCCACTGGAACCACATGCAGTTCTGGTCGCTCATGGCTCCCAACGCGGGCGGTGCACCGACCGGTGCCATTGCCGACGCCATCAACTCCTCGTTCGGCAGCTTCGACAAGTTCAAGGAGATGTTCGGCGCCGCGGCGGCCGGACGTTTCGGCAGCGGCTGGGCCTGGCTGAGCGACGACAACGGCAAGCTGGTCATTCACAGCACGGCCAACCAGGACACGCCGTCCATGGAAAACAAGCGCGGCATCATCGGCCTCGATGTCTGGGAACACGCCTACTACCTGAAGTACCAGAACCGCCGGCCCGACTACGTTGCCGCCTTCTGGAACGTCATCAACTGGGCCGAGGTCAACAAGCGGCTCCAGGCCTAGCGCCACCGCTCTGCACGGGGCCCCGCATCGGGGCCCTGTCGCACATGCATGCACCCGCTGCGGCCGAGCTACGCACCTTTGCTATAGTGTGCGCACTTCGGCGGGCGTGCCCGCCCGCACGTTCCCGTCAGCGTCCCAGGAGGAACTGCCCATGCATGTTGCACGTCTCGTGTCCCGTCTCTGTTCACCGACACGCCTGCGTCTGAGCGGCCTTGCCGGCCTGCTGGCTCTGGGCCTCACCGTCGCGCCCTCCGCACAGGCGCCTGCCAGCGAAGAAGATTTCGACAAGCTGATGAAGGAAGTGGGCGCCCTTGCCGGTTCCATCCGCAAGAACATGGAAGGCCCGGCGGCCGATGCCGTGGCCACCGACGCCAGGCGCATGACCGAGCTGCAGAAGAACAACGCGGCGTTCTGGACGGCACGGCAAACGGAGGATGCCGCCGAGTGGGCCACCGCCGCCATGAATCACGCGGCAGCGCTGGACAAGGCCGCCGCCGGCGGCGACATGGCCGCGGCCGCCGAACACCTGAAGCTGATGATGGGCACGTGCGGGCAGTGCCACACGAAGTACCGCGACAAGAGCCCGGACGGCGGCTTCATCATCAAGAAGGGCTGAACCCGGGCGGCCACGCCAACGCTCCCGGGGGAGGTGTCCCCCCGGGAGTTCACGTTCACTCCTGCCTGACCGCGGCCGACACCTTCACCGACTCGCCGCCATCGCTCGTCAGTATCAGCTCCACTTCGTCGCCAGCCGCCAGCGCCCGCTTCAGGTCCTTGAGCACGACGTGAACGTCGCCGGGCTTGAGCTCCACCTGCCCGAACGACGGAACGGCCAGTTCCTTGACGGGCATGGCGTCATCACCGCGCACCATCTCTGCCCCGCCGGCAGCCGGTGATGCCACCCCCACCACATACACGTCGTACATCGTCGGGTTCTCGATGACGAGGAAGGCGGACGTGCTGGTGGCGCCGGCGGCCGGCACCTGCACCCAGGCCGAAGAGGCTGCAATCTGTGCGTGGGCAAGGCCCGGCAGCAGCGCCAAAGCCAGGGTCATGAGTGCCGTTGTGCGGATCATCGATATCAGTATGCCATCCGTCGCTCGTGCCGGAGTCCCGGCAGGTCCTTCAGCTGAACCTGCCGGGCATTCGACAGC
>CAZZGM010000482.1:0-2758 GCA_964653955.1 uncultured Bifidobacteriaceae bacterium
TCGGACTCCCCATCTCCATGGTGCCGCTGCAGAAGTATCAGGAGGGTTCACGAGCCGCGTCCTGGATGTTCGATACGCCGGACATCGCCTCGGCCCATGCCATGGCCACGCGTAACGGCATCCAGTATCTGTTCGTGGGTGCACCCGAACGCGAACATCACCCCGCGGTGAACGATCGCTTCGAAGCCGCCACCGACTGGCTCGAGCTGGTGTTCCGGAACGGCGCAGCGTCGATCTACCGGGTGCGGTAAAAGGAAGGCGGAAGGCAAAAGAAAGAGTAGAAGGCAGAAGCAAAGGGGCCACACGAGCTGTAGAACCGTGCGCCTTCTTACCTTCCGCCTTTTGCCTTTTGCCTTTTGCTTTTTGCCTTCTGCCTTCTGCCTTTGTTCGCCCTTCCCCTCACTTCCTCCCGAACGCCATCAGGTGCCAGCCAAGGGGCCTCACCCACGACCGTGGCAACGCGTTGAAGGTGCCGACGAAGAACGTGTTGAACGCGGTCCCTTTCCAGCCCTTGTGCAGGCGTGACTTCACCGGGAACCGCTCGGGAACGATACGAACCTCGGGAAACGGCGCCAGCAGCGCCTTGAACTCGCCAATCGAGAACGTCCGGAGGCAGGGGGCGTCCTCGTGTTCGAGCGCCACCTTCATCACCTTCGACAGCGCATTCAACCACGAGATGCGGTTGTAGACCATGAAGATGGCCGTGCCTCCCGGCTTCAGGACCCGGTGGCATTCGCGAATGAGCCCGGCCGGGTCCGCGGTGTACTGGACCACGCCATGACCGTAGACATGGTCGAACGACGCGTCCTCGTACGGCAGCGCCTCGGCATTGGCCACACGCAGTTCCACGGGTTGCAGTCCGTGCAGCTCGAAGTTTTTCCGCGCCAGGCCGATGGCGGTGTCGGCCAGGTCCACGCCCGTCACCAGCGCTCCGCCTCTGGCAAAGCGCACCAGGTCGGTGCCAATGCCGCAGCCCACCTCCAGCAGCGTCTGGCCGCGATAGCCGTCGAAGTCCACCAGTTCCGGCAGGTAGCGCAGCTTGTCGAAACGATATTCGTCGAGGTCGTCGAAAAACCCGAGTGTCCCGACCGGTTGGTCGGTCATCTCGAGGTCGTGGATGCGATGGTTCCAATACTGCTGGATGTCGTTGATCATGACGCGCGGTGCCTGGCGATCCCTCATCGTACAATGAACGGTTGATGCTCCGCGACCTCCGTGCGCTGGCGGATACGCGCTTCGACGTGCTCGTCATTGGTGCCGGCATCTACGGTGCCGCCACGGCCTGCGACCTGGCACGGCGCGGACTGTCCGTGGCCCTGGTCGACCGGGGAGACGTCGGCGGTGGCACGTCGTTCAACAGCCTCAAGACGCTGCACGGCGGCCTCCGTTCGCTCCAGGCGCTGAATCTGACGCAGATGCGTCGGTTCATCCGCGAACGCCGCGCGCTGGCTCGTGTGGTGCCGCACCTGGTGCGCCCGCTGCCGTTCGTCATTCCCACCAGGCTTAGCCCGAAGCGCAGCCGCGCCATCATGCGCGTGGCCCTGGCCATCAACGACCTCGTGGCCCGCGATCGGAACGACGGCCTCCCGGATCCGGACCTCCACCTGCCCCGCGGCCACATCGTGTCCCGCGCCGAAGCCCGCCGCCTGAACCCGCTCGTGCCAGCGGACGGCATGACGGGTGGTGCCGTCTGGTACGACTACCAGATGACGAACGCCGACCGCGTGACACTCGCTTTCGTCCAGGGTGCCGCGGCTGCGGGCGCACACGTCGCCACCTATACCGCCGTCGAGCACTTCATCAGCGAAGACGGGCGGATAACCGGTGCGCGCGTCCACGACCGGCTGAGTGAGACACATTTCGATATTCGTGCTCGCGTGGTCGTGAACGCCGCCGGCGCCTGGGCTCCCGAACTGGCCGCGACCTTGCCCGGCAATACCGCCACCGTTCCCGCCCCGCGTCTCTCGCGCGCCATGAACGTCATTGTCTCCATGCCTGCACAGTCGCACGCCTGTGGTGGTGTGGTGGACGGGCGGTTTCTTTTCCTCGTGCCGTGGCGGAACGTCTCCATTCTGGGCACCAGCCACGACGTGCACGACGGCCCGGCCGACGCGTTGACGGTCACGGCCGATGATCTCGAGACGTTCCTGCATGACGGACGGCGAGCGTTTCCGGGGGCATCGATGGATCGGAGCGACGTGCGATTGGTGCACCGCGGGCTGCTGCCCATGGTGTCGGGGGAAGGCACCAACGTTCAGCTGCTGCGCGAGAGCGTGGTCGTGGATCACGGCGCCTCGGGCACACCGGGGCTGGTCTCCATCCACGGCGTGCGCTACACCACCGCGCGCGACACGGCGCAGGTAGCCGCGGACTCCGTCTTCCGCGTGCTTGGTCACCAGACACCGCCACCCTGCCATACTGCCGACACACCACTGCCCGGTGGCGAGATGCCGCATGTGGCGGCGTTCGAAACCGACGCCGCCCGCCAGCACGAGGGAGAGTTCTCCCGCACGCTTGTCTCGCGGCTCGTGCGCACCTACGGCACGCAGTACGACCGCGTTCTGGAGCTGGCGCGCACGGCGCCAGCGCTGGCCGAACCGCTTTCTGCCGCCGTCGACGTGACGGGTGCCGAAATCGTCTACGCCGCCCGCCACGAAGCGGCGCTCACGTTGGCCGATGCACTGATTCGCCGCACGGACGCCGGCTCCGCCGGTCACCCTGGCGAGGACGCCATTCGCCAGGCCGCGACGCTGATAGC
>CAZZGM010000483.1:0-2139 GCA_964653955.1 uncultured Bifidobacteriaceae bacterium
CATCTCTTCGTCTGACTGCCCGAGGCTGGAGTGGACCGATCCGATGACGAGATCCAGCGCGGCCAGGCAGTCGTCCGACAGGTCCATGCGTCCGTCGGCCAGGATGTCGCACTCGATGCCGGCCAGGAGCGTCAGGCCGGGAAACTGTCCGTTGAGAGCGCGAACACGTTCGGCGTGCGCCAGCGCGCGCGTCTCGTCGAGGCCATTGGCCATGGCCAGCGCACGGCTGTGATCCGTGATGGCAATGTATTCGAGCCCGCGATCGGCGGCGGCACGCGCCATGTCCTCGAGGCTGTCGCGGCCGTCCGTTTCGGTGGTGTGCATGTGCACGTCGCCGCGCAGGTCCGACCGTTCGATGAGATGGGGGAGGCTGCCGGCTTCGGCGGCGGCAATCTCGCCGCGGTTCTCGCGCAGTTCAGGCGGTACCCAGTGGAGCCCCAGCGCCTCGTAGATGTCGTCTTCTGTGTCTCCGCCAATCCGTTCATTGTCCGACGCGCGGAACAGCCCGTACTCGTTCAGGCGCCAGCCGCGCGCGAGCGCGCGGTCGCGAAGCTCGATGTTGTGGGCTTTCGATCCCGTGAAGTACTGGAGCGCGGCGCCGCGTTCGTGCCGCGCCACCACCCGCAGGTCGGCCTGCAGACCACCCTGCAGCAGCACAGACGCTTTGGTGTCGCCGTGGCCAAGCACACGCTCGACGCGCGGATACTGGACGAAACGCTGGAGCAGATCCGGACCGCCGTCCACGGCCACGAGGTCGACGTCGCCGCAGGTGTCCTGGCCGCGGCGGAGGCTGCCTGCTGCGACGACCTCGATATGGGGCGTGGCGGCATGGAGCCACGCAATGATGTCGTCGACGGCCCGGACGGCGTCAGCCAGCAGGTGACGGCCCGTGTGCTGCTGCCGCTCCTCGAGTGCCTTGAGAATGAGCGCCTCTTTCCTGGCCCCCATCCCCTTGAGACCGCGGATGCGGCCGGCCTTCGCGGCCGCACTCAGGTCGTCGAGACTGGCAATGCCCAGTTCGTGATACAGGCGTCCGGCGGTCTTGGGCCCGACGCCCTGCACGGCCAGTACGTCGAGCAGCGTCAGTGGAAATTCGCGCAGCAGGTCCTGAAGGACCGCCGTGTCGCCGGTGGTGGCCAGCTCGATGATGCGGACCGCCAGGTCCTTGCCGATGCCGCTCCACGCCCGCAACGCCGCTTCGTCCATGCCGGCGACGCGCTCGGCGGTGTGTCCCACCATGTCGGCGGCATTGCGGTACGCGCGAATCTTGAAGGGGTTTTCGCCCTTGATTTCGAGCAGGTCGGCAATCTGGCCGAGCCGGTGCGCGATGGCGGCGTTATCCCACCCGGAGGCCATCGGTCTCGATGGTGAAGTCCAGCAGCCGCGCGCCACCGGCGGCCAGTGCGTCACGAACGGCAGGAACCGCGGCTGGCGGGGCCATGGCTACCAGGCAACCACCGCCACCGGCGCCACACACCTTGGCCGCCTGCGCACCGGCAGCGTGAGCGCGTTGCACCAGATCGTCGATGACCGGCGTGGTGACGCCAGGCGCCAGGCGCTTGCGGTTGTCCCATTCCACGGCCAGGTGCCGGGCCACCTCGTCCCACTGTCCCGCGTCCAGAGCTTCGCGCATGGCGGCGGCCGTGTCGCGGATGCGCTCGAAGCAGTCGAAGACGTGGGGGTCGCCGTCGATGTGCCGGCGTAGGATGTCCCAGTTGTTGGTGCCCGAATTGCGCGGCTCGCCGGTGTAGCAGAGCACCAGGCGCGACTGCAGTTCGGCGGGATCGACGGAGAGCGGCACGCGGTGCACGCTGCCGGCATCGAGTTCCACCGCCGCAATACCGCCATACAGCGCCGGCCGGTAGTCCTGCACGCCGGTGGGGACGCGGATGACCTGTGCTTCGATGTCGCGCGCGATGTCCAGCAGCACGTCCGGCGCGTGAAACAGGCGCGACCAGGCGTTCAGCGCGCCGCACACGGCAATGTTCAGTGCGGACGAACCGGCAATGCCGGCGCCGGCCGGCGATTCGCCACGCGTGGTGATGGTGATGCCGCGCGCGTCGAAGTGATGGGCCAGCCGCCCCAGCAGCGGCAGAGTGCCGTCATCGCGCAAGGCTTCGTCGGGAGTGAGCACCACCT
>CAZZGM010000483.1:2149-2750 GCA_964653955.1 uncultured Bifidobacteriaceae bacterium
TGGCGGCCGGTGTCCTCCGACACCAGCCCTACCTGCTCATCGTCTCGCGCGTCGATGTGGACGTGCGCGCGCAGGCTGATGGCGGCATTGAGCGTTTGCGCGCCCGGATGGAACAGGTAGAGCGGCCAGATGTCGATGGTGCCGCCTGCCAGGTCGATTCTCGTTGGCGCGGACGCGGTGATGCGCACGGCGCCCATTATAATTCCCGTGCTCCCATGCCTTTGTCGACGCGTCGTGAAATTGGTCAGTTGCTGCTTGGCAGCTTCACCGGAGTGTCGGTGCCCGTCGAGTTGCGCGCGCTGGCGCGCGAGTTCGACCTGGGCGGTGCCATCCTGTTCGCGCGTAATGTCGAGGTCCCGGAACAGGTAAGCGAACTGGCCGGCGACGTCGAGGCGCTGGGCGTGGCAGCACCGGCCTGGGTGAGCGTGGACCAGGAAGGCGGACGCGTGGCCCGTCTGCGTGCGCCGTTTACCGAATGGCCGCCCATGGCCACGCTCGGCCGCGCCGGTTCGGAAGACCTCGCCGAACGATTTGCCCGTGCCCTGGCCGCCGAACTGCGCGCCGTCGGTGTGACACTGGACTTTGCTCCCGTGCTGGACGT
>CAZZGM010000484.1:0-780 GCA_964653955.1 uncultured Bifidobacteriaceae bacterium
GCAAGGGCCTGGCCGACACGGCGCTCAAGACCGCCGACTCGGGCTACCTGACGCGCCGACTCGTCGACGTGGCACAGGACGTGATCATCTCGGATCACGACTGCCGCACGAGCAACGGTATCGAGGCCCGGGCGATTGTCGAAAGCGGAGAGGTGATCGAGCCACTGCGTGACCGCATCATCGGCCGTGTCACGCTCGACCGCATCGTCGATCCGATCAACGGCAAGCTGATCGTCGACGAGAACGAGATCATCGACGAGGATCTTGCCGCCGAGGTGCAGGACGCCGGTGTCGAGAAGGTGCGCATCCGTTCGGTGCTCACCTGTGAATCGCGCCGCGGTGTCTGCAAGCGCTGCTACGGCCGCGACCTGGCCACCGGCAGGCTGGTGGAACTGGGGCTGGCGGTCGGCGTGGTGGCGGCACAGTCCATCGGCGAACCCGGCACGCAGCTGACGATGCGCACGTTCCACATCGGCGGCACGGCGTCACGTATTTCGGAACAGTCCACGGTCGATGCCAAGTTCAAGGGCGTGGTGAAGTTCGAGAACCTGACCTTCGTCGAACGGACGAACATGCAGGGCGGCACGGACCTCGTCGTGATGAACCGCAACGGGCACATCGTGGTGAAGGACGAAAAGGGCCACGACCGCGAACGTTACGAAGTGGTCTACGGCGCGCACATCAAGGTGCGCGAGGACCAGGTCGTCGAGGCCGGTCACGTCCTGGTGGAGTGGGATCCCTATACCTTCTCGATCCTCACGGAAGAGAAAGGCCAGGTCC
>CAZZGM010000484.1:790-2745 GCA_964653955.1 uncultured Bifidobacteriaceae bacterium
ATCGTCGACTCGCCGGACGAGAAGAAGCAGCCGACGATTGAGATTCGCGACGCCAAGGGCACGGTCGTGCGCCGCTACATCATGCCGGTCAGCGCCCACCTGATGGTGAGCGACGGCGAGGATGTGCGCGCCGGCGACGTCATCGCGAAAATTCCGCGTGAGACGACCAAGACCAAGGACATCACGGGCGGTCTGCCGCGCGTGGTGGAGCTCTTCGAAGCACGCAAGCCGAAGGATCCGGCCGTCATCAGCGAGATCGATGGCACGGTGAAGTACGGCGGCGTGGTGAAGGGGCAGCGCAAGATCCTCATCTCGCCGGACGACGGGAGCGCCGAGGCGCGCGAGTACAGCATTCCGCGTGGCGTGCACGTGAACGTGCAGGAAGGCGAGCGCGTGCGCGCCGGCGATCCGCTGATGGACGGCCCGAGCAACCCGCACGACATCCTGCACGTGCTGGGCGAGAAGGAGCTGCAGAAGTACCTGGTGAACGAAATCCAGGAGGTCTACCGGCTCCAGGGCGTGAACATCAACGACAAGCACATCGAGGTGATCACCCGCCAGATGATGCGGTGGGTGCGCGTCGAGGACGTTGGCGACACCGAGTTCCTGGTGGACGAGCAGGTCGATCGTTTCCGCTTCATGGAAGAGAACGAGCGCGTGATTGCGGCTGGCGGGCGTCCCGCCACGGCGCAGCCGCTGCTGCTCGGCATCACCAAGGCGTCGCTGTCGACCGAGTCGTTCATCTCGGCGGCCTCGTTCCAGGAGACCACGCGCGTCCTTACCGAGGCGGCCATCTCCGGGAAGATCGACTACCTGCGCGGCCTGAAGGAGAACGTGACCATGGGCCGGCTCATCCCGGCGGGCACGGGCTTCTGGTGGTATCGGCACGTCCAGATTCCGCCGGACGAACCGCCGCCGCCGCCGCCCATCCAGCAGCCGAGCGACGAGGACGTCGACTTCGACCGCGAGATGGAATACCTGGTGGAGCCCGAAGAGGCGCTCGACCGGGGCATCGGCGAGGAGCCATAGACTCGGGGAGTCGAGGCTCTGGACTTACGAAACGGGGTGGGGCTGCATGCAGCTCCGCCCCGTTTTGCGTATTGCGCGAAAATGGGGCGGATGGTGGCAACCATGGATGAGTCTCTGGAGGAACGGCTGCGTCTGACCCTCGCCTTATTCAGGAGGCAGCTATGCGTGCGATCCCGTTATCTGCGATTCTGAGCGGCTGGCTCGCCATCGGGTTGATCGCGACACTGTCGGCCGTCTCCCAGACCACGCAACAGTTTCCGCGATCGACCGTGTTGTCCGACGATGACGTCAGTGAAGCGGTGAGGCTCGGCCAGAGCACTGACGTCATGCCGTACATCGTCAGCAGGTCCATTGGTGGTGGACCTGTGCCCAGGTTGGCCGTCTATACGCCATTCGTTCGAGTTGCCGCCGCGGCACGAGCACAAGTGCCGGGTTTTGATAAGGCGCAATGGCGACGTGAGGGCCTGGAGTGGATGACCTCGCCAGAGGTGCTGGTGGTGATCGGCAACCCGTGCTCGGGAAACAGTCCTGAGTGTGACATGCCGGGACAGCCAATCGATCCCCGCGCATCGGGCCCGAACAGGGTGTACATCAGTCCTCGGATCCATATGTACCCAGGTCGAACGCCTCAAACCGCGGAACCAGTTCGAATCGTTCCGTTGCACCAGCTGGCGTGGCTGGGCGCCGTTCCCATCGAAGAACCGGTCGTGGCCGCGACATTCAGTCCCGACGCATTCAGGGTCGGCTCCTACGTCATCGCCGAGTGGGGACGATGGGACAGTGTCAGCGTCGTGGCTGGAGGGTACCTTCGGGCAGAAGATCTTGAAAGCTGGCGGTAGCGGCCAGTTCACCAGACAGCCAGCTCACCAGATAGATCGCCACATCTCCACACCTCTAGACCGTGGCCCAGGGCCATCGGTACCAAG
>CAZZGM010000485.1:0-2736 GCA_964653955.1 uncultured Bifidobacteriaceae bacterium
AGGCGGTCTGCTACGCTGTGGCCCTCCAACCGGGAGAGCACCGCGCGGGCTGATTGCGCCCGTTGCCACAGGGGCGCGAGTGTATGACGGCCAGGGATTTTCTTGCGTGGGCACTTGGCGGTGCCCGTCGACACACGCTGCAGCTGGCATCCGGCATTCCTGTCGACCATGCCTGCGCGCAGGACCTCCCGGGCGAACACCATCCGGTCTGGACACTCGGGCATCTCGTGCTCGGCGACTCGTACCTGCTGACGTTGCTCGGCGCGGGAACGCTCCCCGTGGACTTCGCCACCTTGCTCAGGCGTTATGGCCCCGGCGCGGTGCCTGTTGCCTCACCAGCGGAGTACGACTCGCTGCCGGAACTGGTGGCGCGATTGACTGAGACGGAGACTGCACGCCAGGCGGCTCTGGCGCGGCTGTCCGATGCCGACCTGTCGCGTCCAACGCCCGATCCGGTACTGGCGCGGTCGCAGCCGGCTCTTGGACATCATCTACAGGCGCTGGTCGGTCACGAGGGGTATCATGCGGGCCAGCTCATGGCCTGGCGGCGGCGCCGCGGGCTGCCGGCCGTGCCGTGGTCCTTCGCGCCACCACCGGCGGCCGAACATCGGCCCTGATCCCGGCGCGACATCGGGTACGTCGTCGAAGCGGCAACGTCAGACACCTCCACGAAAGGCCACCGATGCCCATCGTCAGGCTTCTTCTCGCCGTCATCCTCGGCCTCGTTCTCGGCAGCGTCGTCAACATGGCCATCATCACGATGAGCGGGCAAGTCATTCCGCCTCCACCTGGCGCCGACATGACCACCCCGGAGGGCGTCCGTGCCGCGCTACCGCAGCTGGAGCCGCGTCACTTCCTGTTTCCGTTTCTCGCCCATGCCCTGGGCACACTGGCCGGCGCCTTCGTTGCCGCCAGAGTGGCGTCTCACTACCGGCGGACCGCAGCGTTGACGGTGGGTGCGCTGTTCTTCGTGGGAGGCATCGTCGCCGCGCGAATGATTCCGGCGCCGGCATGGTTCATCGCGGTCGACCTGATTGGCGCCTACTTCCCGTGCGCGTGGCTCGGTTACCTGCTGGCGCACGGCCGGCGGACGTAGCCACCGCGAACGCCGCAGGGCGGCGGCACCGGGAATGGCGCCTGGCCTTCGGTGAGCGATACCGTTGAGGACAGGCGCACACGCGCGACAAAACGCGGCGAGCCCGTTGACGTCCGCATGCTGATGTGTACGGTTGCGAGGGAGATATCATGGCTTCTGTCACCGTGCCGCAGGTCGATGTCGAGCAATACCACGCGGGTCTGCGTGTGACCGACCTTCCGGCGGCCATCGAGTTCTATACGACACGCCTCGGCTTCCGCCATACGTTCGGCTGGGGAGAGCCTCCGACCCTTGCCGGTGTCAACCTTGGTGAATCGCAGGTGTTTCTCCAGGTCGGGACGCCGGCTCCTCAGGGATGCGCGTTGTACTTCCTCGTCGGCAACGCCGACGAGCTGTACGAGTTCCACCACGCAAGTGGTACGGAAGTGGTCGAGCCGCCCGGCGATCGTCCGTGGGAGATTCGCGACTATACGGTGCGCGATCTCAACGGCTACCTGCTGACGTTTGGCCACCGCCTGCCCAGCAGGGAGCCGGCACTCACTATCGAGCGGATCGACGTGCCGGTGCGCCTGGAGCGCCGTCTTGCCGCCGTCCTTCACGATCTCGCCGTCCGCAAGGGGATGAGCATCAGTAGTTGCCTCGAGGAAACATTGCTGCATACGTTCGAGCCGCTCGGTAACGGTGTCGCAAGTCCCCACACGAAAGCCGATCTCCGGTACATTCAGGAACTGAAGCAGAAACACGGAATCGACTACGACTGCCATGCGAGTTACCGGTTCGTGGAGCGCGACGAAGAGCAGTCGTGAAGGGGCACTCACCGCATCGTTCATCACGTCATGAGCACCATGAGGGTTCTCGTGCTGATCGGGACGTGAACTGAGTAGTCAGACGACATATTACGTGCCGCAGGTATCGAACTCCCGCCTTGCAGTAAGCTCCGTGGTGTTGGCGGGTTGCATCGAGTGGTCGAGACGATGGTTTGCGGACTGGATGCTGCCGCACGCGCCGCCCCTGGCAGCGTATGGCCGGGCTGGAAATACTTTGGGTCGAGGAGTCTGTGATGAGGAAGCGCCATACCGTTTTCGTGCTGCTCGCGCTCTGGCTGATGGCCGCCGGCGCGTCTCCGAACGCCGAACAGCCGGCCGCGTCGCTCAGGACACCCGAGCAGTTTTTCGGTTACCAGATGGGGGCTGACCGCAAGCTCGCCAACTGGGACCAGCTGCTCGAGTACTACCGCCTGCTGGACAAGAGCTCCGACAGGCTCAGGCTGGTCGAGCTCGGCCAGTCGAGCGAAGGCCGGCCCTACATCGCCCTGTTCATTTCGTCACCGGCCAATCTGGCGAAACTCGAACAGTACCGGGAGATGAACGCCAGACTGGCGAATCCCCGCGGCGTGTCGCCGGCCGAAATCGACCGCATCGTCGCCGAGGGCAAGGCCGTCATCATCCAGACGTTCGCGCTGCACTCGAGCGAAGTCGCGGCGTCGCAGACGGCCGCCGAGTTCGTCTACGACAGCGTGTCGCGCACTGACGCCGAAGCCACGCGCATTCTCGACAACGTCATCAGCATTGTCGTGCCGTCCATCAACCCCGACGGCACGCAGATGATTGCCGACGTACTTCATGTACCAGTCGGCAATC
>CAZZGM010000486.1:0-2730 GCA_964653955.1 uncultured Bifidobacteriaceae bacterium
CATCGGCATGCTCGACACGACGGCGGCACTGCTCACCTACCAGGCGGGCAACTACTTCGCGACCGGTCAGGTCCCGGTGCGGCTGGGCAACCGTCATCCCACCATTGCGCCGTACCAGACGTTCGCCACCGCCGACGGCGAGATGATTGTGGCCGTGGGCAACGACGCCATCTGGCGGCGCTTCTGTCCGGCCATCGAACGGCCGGAGCTCGCCGAGGATCCGCGGTTCTCGACCAACAAGGACCGGATGGCGCATTACGAGGCGCTCGACACCGAACTCTCCCGCGCGCTCATCACCCGTACGCGCGACGAATGGACGGCGCGGTTCCGCGCCGCCAACGTCCCCTGCGGCGGCGTGCGCGACGTGGGTGAGGTGCTGACCGATCCGCAGCTCGTGGCGCGCGACATGGTCGCGACACTGCCGCACGCCACCGTCGGTCCGACACGCGTGGTGGGTACCCCCATCAAGTTGTCGTCTACGCCAGGCTCGTTGCGTACGGCACCGCCCACGCTGGGTCAGCACACCGAGACCATCCTCGCGGAACTGGGGTACGATCGGACCATGATCGACAGTCTGAAATCCGCGGGGACCGTGTAGCCATGGCCGACATAGCCCTCGTCCGGAAGCGCTTCCAGAAAGCCATCGAGCAGGCGCGCCGCGATGCCGCCGAACGCCGCACGCGCCTCCAGGACGCGCAGAAGGCCTACGCCGAGTTCCTGGACACGAAGGCCATTCCGGCGTTCCGCGCCGTGGCCGTGGTACTGAAGTCCGAGGGGTTGCCGTGGGAAGTGATGACGCCGTCCGGCGAGGTACGTCTCGTACCCGATCGCCGGCGCGACGAGTCCATTGTCCTGTCGTTCGACGCCGCGGCGGAACCGCCGCAGCCGGTGGTGAGCATTACCGGACGCCGCGGCAACCACATGGTGCACACCGAACGTCCCGTGAAGCCGGGAACGTTCGGCAGCAGCGCCCTGACCGAAGACGATGTGGTGGAGATGCTGCTCGAGGAGCTGCGTCCCTGGCTGGGGTGATCAGGCGAACCGATCGATGGGCGCCGTGTCCACACCGGCGGCCCTGAGCGCATCACGCAGCCGCGACGGTTCCGGCGCCCGCCGGAACGCCTCGCGCACATCCACCACGCCCGACTGGACGTAGCCGACAAACGCGTTCAGCAGCGGGTCCGCTCCTTCGTCCGTCCCAAGCGCGCCCATATCCCCTTCCGCCAGCCGGCGAATCACCGCGGTCGTGGCCAGCCACACCTCGCGTGCCGCTACGCGGCCGCCCGACGTGCGCCGCAGCTGGAGCTGAGCCAGCGCGCCACGGAAACTGTGCGACAACACCTGAGCGGCGGCACTGCGCCGCTCGATCGGCAAGTGTTCCAGCAGACGGCGAACGGCGCCGGGCGCAGAGGTGCCCGGTACGGACACGATGACCAGCCGGCCGGTAGTGGACGCATCGATGGCCAGTTGCACGGCATCGGCCGAGTCCACGTCTTCGATGACGAGCACGTCCGGCTCCTCGCGCAGGGCGGCACGAATACCCTCGATCTGGCGCTCCGGAGTGTTACCGACTTCGCGCTGGCTGAGCAGGGCCTGACGTGCCTCGTGCTGCACGCGCACCTGGGGTTCGAGCGTGATGACGTAGTCGCTGCGCTGCCGGTTGATGCTGTCCACCACGGCGGCCACCAGCGTGGTGCGCTCCGCCGGTCCGGGTCCCGCCAGCACGATGAGGCCGTCGGGTTCGCTGGCCAGCAGCCAGGCGTCGCCGCTGAGACCGAGTTGTTCGATCGATGCCGGATGCAGGGCCGTGAAATGGAAGTTGGCACCAGGACCGCGATGGTCGCGGAACACCGTGCACCGCACGCGCCCCACCTCGACCAGTTCGATCAGCCACTCCGCCGGGTCACCGCGGCCTACGGCGTCGCGCCACGGCTCGGGCGTGAGTTCGGCCAGGATGGCTTCCACGTCGGCCGGTGGCACGGGCGGTTCCTGATCCAGCGTACGGATGCTGCCATCCACGCGCACCGCGGGGCGTGCCTGCGACAGCAGGAACAAATCGGACGCCCCCATGTCGGCGGCCGTGCGCAGCAGTCCGTTGACGCGCAGCGTGCGCGGTGATGCCGCACGCGACGGGACCTCGATGCGCACCGTCCTCATGACGGGATTCTCATCGGCCTGCGCCCCGGTGACCGGCTCGGACATGGGCACGGGTGCGGCAGCGGCCACAGGCGCCGACATCTCGTGGGGCGGCGGCGCGCTGCTGTCAGAAGATTGACCGGGCGTCGAAGTGGTGTCCATTGAAACCTGCTGGGGAGTGTGTTCGGCGACGGTCACGTGTGCCGTCTCGTGCGTACGTCCGGCACCAGGCGCCACGGCCTCGGCTACCAGTACGGGTTCTTCCTTCGCGGCAGGCTCGTTCACCTGCATGGCGTAGGCATCGACAATGGCTTGAGCCTCGGCGAGCACGTCCACGGTGGCTTCGGTCTCGAAAATGGTGACCGCAATTGGCTCTGCCATGACTGGCTCCACAGTAACTTCGTCGACGGCACCGGCAACCTCCAGCGGTTCGTGTGCCCCGGCATCGCCGGGCGCGGCGTCATCAACGACCTCGTGAGCCAGAACCGGCTCGATGGCGGCCGGTTCATCGCTTGCAGCTGCGTCAACCAAAGTACCTCTGGCACGGGCAGGTTGAACGTCTCCGGCACCGGTCCGTCAGGAGCGGTTTCTTGT
>CAZZGM010000487.1:0-2723 GCA_964653955.1 uncultured Bifidobacteriaceae bacterium
CCGGGGCGCGACATCCGCGCCCCGGCTTCTTGATGTATTCCTGGATGTAGAAAATGCTGTGGTGGTAGCTGCCGAGCGTTTCCTTGTGTTCGAGGATGGCCTCGGCGGCGTCCCGATCGTTCACCTTGCTCAGCAGCCGGCCCCACGATCCCACCGTGGGCTTGAGCACGGCCGGATATCCCAGCCGCTCGATGGCCTCCAGGGCGCTTTCGGGCGTATAGGCCACGAACGCCTTCGGCTGCGGGACACCCGCCGCTGCCAGCGCGCTGGTGGTCATCAGCTTGTTGCCGCAGATGTCGGCCACGAGTGCGGTATTGACTGTCCTCACGCCCTGGTCGTTCAGAATCTTCAGGCTGTAGAGCGCGCGGCTGTGGTTGATGCAGCGCTCGACGATGACGTCGAAGTCCTGGTAAGGGTGACGCTCGACATCAGTGATGTCGAACACCAGCTTCGAATCGTCCAGCAGTTCCAGGGCGATGCCACGCTTCTCGAAGGCCGCAAACAGCAGCTTTTCTTCGACCCGGACGCGGCTGTAGAGGATTCCGACCCGCGGACGGGACCCAGGCCCCCCGGCGCGCGGACTCTGCGCGCTCGGGTGGTTATTCACCCCAGTCCTCTTCTTCCTGCGGGGCCAGTTCCAGCGTCAGCGGTTCGAGCGCCACCACCTCGAGTTCGGCGCCGCAACCGGGGCACTGGGCAATTTCGTGCTGCATCACGTTGGTGAGGGCAACCTCGGCAAAACACTCCGGGCACTGGGCCGTCCCGCTCGCAGTCTGCAAAGCCATCGTCTGTGCTCCTGTCGGAAACACTAGATTATAGCGGGAGGGAGCCTGCCTCGCCGAAGCTCCTGCCCCTCGACGTGGACCGGGGCAGGCAGCGGCTGGCTCGCCGAAGCTCGCGCCGCTCGATGTGGCGCGGGCGCGATTGGGTGGTGTGGGCGCGATCGCGGGCTGGATTGACGGCCGTGCGCTTGCCGCGCCAAAGCTCGCGCCTTTTCGATGTCGCGCAGGTGCGAAGCGAAGGCGGGTTCCGGAGTTCTTGCGAGCGCAGGTTCGCGGGCTTGCCCGCCGAAGCCCGCGCCCCTGTTACGTGGTGCGAAGCGAAGGCGGGGCTTAGTCGTCGTGGGCCAGTTCGTACTCGCGCTGGGCACGGGCCAGTTCGCCGCCGCGAATCTTGTCGCGTTTGGCGGCGGCCTTCAGGGCCAGCGCGTGCGTGCCGGACGAGTGGACGGCCGGCAGCGACAGCAGGCGTTCCAGTTCCGTGCTGGCGCAGGCCGGGCACTCCGGCGTGCTGCCGGGCCGGACCAGTGTTTCGAACTCGCGACCACACGACTTGCAGGAGTATTCGAAGATGGGCATGGTAAAGGCCTCTCCTGCATTATAAGAAGGATTGCCCGCCCTGCATCGCTCCCTTCTCGTTGCGCTCGTCGTGATGGCCGGCCTGCTGGCCGGCCGGTTCACGGCCGCCGCTGATGCGGCCTCGCAGGAGGACGTCCGTCCCGACGTCGTCGCGCGCGCCGCGGAAGCCGCCGCCCGGCGCGCCGCCGACCTGCCGCGTCTGCGCAGCCTGCTGGTGAGCCACGACGGCACGCTGGTGCTCGAGCGCTACTTCGGCGGCGCCACGGCCTCGCGGCCGGCCAACATCAAGTCGGCGTCCAAGAGTGTGCTGTCGGCCCTGGTGGGAGCCGCGTTGCTGGACGGACACCTGGACGACCTGTCGACACCCATTGCCCCGCACTTTGCCGCCGAACTCGGCCCTGACGCCGACCCGCGCAAGCGGGCCATCACCGTCGAACACCTCCTCACCATGAAGACCGGCCTCGCCTCCACCAGCGGCCGCAATTACGGCGCCTGGGTCACCAGCGGCAACTGGGTGCGTCATGCGCTCAGGCGCCCGATGGTGGCCAATCCTGGCACCACCATCGAGTACAGCACCGGCACGTCGCATGTGTTGTCGGCGCTGCTCACGAAGCTGACGGGGCAGAGCACCTGGCAGTTCGCGCAGCAGGCGCTGGCCAGGCCGCTGGGGTTTTCGCTGCCGCGCTGGCCCCGCGACCCGCAGGGCATCTACTTCGGTGGCAACGACATGCTGATGACGCCGCGGCAGATGGTGGCCTTTGGCGAGCTCTACCTGAACGACGGCCGCGCCGGCGAGCGCCGGCTCGTGCCGGACGGCTGGGTGGCGCGCACCTGCACGCCGCGCGGCCGCTCGCGCTGGGGCAGCGATCGTGAGTACGGCTACGGTTGGTGGATTCGCGACCTGGCGGGACATCCCACCTGCTACGCCTGGGGTTACGGCGGCCAGTTCATCTTTGTCGTTCCCTCACGTCGGCTGGTGATTGTCACGACGTCCGATCCGAACGTCAGCCAGGAACGCCGGGACCATCTCGATGCCATCTACGCCATGGCCAGCGAGATTGCCGCGGTGGGCAGCCGCTAGCCGACGGCTTCTCGCCTTCCTGCTATGCTGTCGCCGGTTCGTGCCGATGGCGGACCGTCCGGTCCCACGGCAGAGACACGAGTTCGAAGGGGAGGAGTTCCGATGTTGCAGCATGTGCGTGCAGGACTGGTGGGCGGCGCCGCCACTCTCGCGGTGGCTGGATGTGTGCTGGTCGCCCAGCAGAACGGGGCGTCGATGCCGCCCGTCAACGACGCGCCGAACCCGTATCAGACCATCGAGAACCACTTCAAGATGCCCGCCGGCCGCGAGTGGGGCTCCACCAG
>CAZZGM010000488.1:0-2711 GCA_964653955.1 uncultured Bifidobacteriaceae bacterium
GCAAGTTCGACGATGACCGCCACGCCCGATGCGTTGTCGTCCGCACCGGGATACACGCGGCCCTCACGCACACCAAGGTGATCGTAATGCGCCGACACGACGATGGCGGGACGGCGGGCGTCGGAACCGGGGCAGATGCCGACCACGTTCACACCCGTCATCGGCTTCGCGTTGCTGCCGCCGCGGCGAGGGGTGAACTCGAACGGCTGCTCGAAACCACCGGGCGGCGCCTGCAGACCGGCGGCTTCGAACCGCTCGCGTACCCACTGGCGCGCGAGAGCTCCGCCCTCGGTACCGGTGCCACGGCCGGCAAACGGCGCCGAGGTCAACGTCCGCAGGCTGGTCATGAGTGCGTCCGCACCGATGGGTGGCGCCGGCGCGGACGGCTGTGCCACCACAGGCACGGGAAGTGCCACCACAGCCGCCAGGACGGCAGGCAGCACACATCGGGCGATACCTGCTGCGAAGATCCGGTTCATCATCGGCTGCCTTCCCGCACGATACGCGAACCAACGGCTTGCACGGTCGATTTCTGAAGCGCCCGCTCAGAAACGCGTCACGGCCACGCCGGACCGGCACAGCGGGCACTCCGTCTCGGGATAGTTCGGCGGCGCCTTGTAGTCGATCAACGTGATGTTGGGGACGGACAACGTGACTTCGGCTTCGCCGCGATCCACGATCTGCAGCGCGGCCACCACCGTTCCGCCGGCCTCCTCGACGAGCGCGGCACACCGCGCAATCGTCTGCCCGGTATTCCGCACGTCGTCGGCAATGACCACGCGGCGGCCGTGCAGCAGCTTCGTGTAAAAGGGGCTCAGCGCCAGGCGGCCGTCCACGTTGACGAACGGCGCGAACTCGTACGGTGGATGCGTCATGGCACGGCGCCCGTCCAGCAGGCCCGCCACCGTGTGTGCCAGCAGCGCGCCACCCGTCACAGGACCAGCCACCACGTCAGCGTTGTCCAGCACTTCCCACGGCGTGATGTCGATGAGGTCCTGGGCCACGCGCCAGATGAGCGACGGCGTGCGGAACAACTGATGCGGATTCAGATAGAGCCCGCCATGGAAACCGTTGCCGTAGTCGAAGTGTCCCTCCATCACCACCTGCTGGCGGCGGAGGTCGTCGCTGGCGCGCTTCCGGATGTCGTCGCGGCGGGCGTCCATCAGTGCCCTGCTTCCGGCCAGCCGGCCGCCGCGTTGGTGTAGACGATGCGCCCACCGACCACCGTGGCCGCCACACCGCCCTTGAACGTCCACCCGTGGTACGGCGTGTTCTTCGACTTGCTCTTGAGCGCCGCTCGATCGATGGTCACCGGCAGCTCCGGCGCCAGCACGGTGATGTCGGCTACGGCACCCGCGGCCAGCGAGCCGCCCTGAACACCGAGAATCCGCGCCGGGTTCACCGACATCAGTTCCACCAGCCGAGGCAGGCCGATGAGTCCGGTGTGCACGAGCTTGTCCAGACAGATGGGTACGGCCGTTTCCAGACCAACGATGCCGAAGGGTGCGCGGTCGAACTCCACGTTCTTCTCGTCGTAGTGGTGCGGCGCATGATCGGTGGCAATCACGTCGACGCTGCCATCGACAATGCCGGCAATCATCGCGTCGCGATCGCGGGCCTCGCGCAGCGGCGGGTTCATCTTCGCGTTCGTGTCGTAAGGAACGGGGCCGGCCAGCAGGTCGTCGGTCAGCGTGAAGTGGTGCGGACACACCTCGGCGGTCACCTGCACGCCGCGGCTCTTGCCCTGACGCACGGCTTCCAGCGTGGTCCACGCGCTCATGTGCGCAATGTGCACGCGGCCGCCAGTCATCTCGGCCAGCAGGATGTCGCGCACTGCCGTGAGGGCCTCGGCCACACCGGGAATGCCCTTCAGGCCCAGCGACGAGGCCACCGGTCCTTCGTGCGCCACACCATCGCCCTTCAGCGACTGGTCTTCGCAGTGTTCGATGACCGGCATGCCGAACATGCTCGTGTATTCCAGCGCGCGCCGCGCCAGAATCGCCGTCGCAATCGGCAGCCCATCGTCTGTCACCGCCACGCAACCGGCCTCGCGCAGTTCGGCAATGTCCGCCAGTTCTTCGCCCTTCTGCCCGCGCGACACGGCGCCAATGGGATAGACGCGCGCCAGATTGGCTTCGCGCGCCTTCTGGAGGATGAGCTGTGTGACCCCGGCGTTGTCGTTCACCGGCTTCGTGTTGGGCATGCACGCCACCGCCGTGAACCCGCCCGTCACCGCCGACAGCACGCCTGTCGCAACGGTTTCCTTGTGCTCCTGGCCCGGTTCGCGCAGCTGCACGTGCATGTCGCTGAACCCGCGACAGATGACGAATCCGGCCGGCAGCGTCAGCACCTCGCCGCCATCCGCCAGCGACACCGGCAGGTCACGGCCCACCTGGGCAATGCGGTCGCCGTCAATCAGCACGTCGTGTGGTCCGTCGATTCCGTTGGCCGGGTCCACGACCCGCGCTCCCTTAAGCAACCGCTTCATCACTCGCTCCACCAGATAGCAGGTACAGGACGGCCATCCGCACGGCAATGCCGTTGGCCACCTGGTCCAGAATCACCGAATACGGCCCGTCGGCCACTTCCGAGGCAATCTCCACGCCGCGGTTGATGGGCCCCGGGTGCATGACAATCACATCCGGCTGCGCGCGGCGCACGCGCTCTTCCGTCATGCCGAACGTGCGGAAATATTCACGCAGGGACGGAAA
>CAZZGM010000489.1:0-2696 GCA_964653955.1 uncultured Bifidobacteriaceae bacterium
CTCCCGCCGCGGGCGGCCCGGGGGGTGCACCGCCAGCGCCGGCTCGCGGCTGTTCGCAATCGAGCGTCGATGGACGCAGCCGCGGTCCCAGGCGTCCGTCGGAGCGTGCCAGCACGAGCCTGTAGATTGGTTGTTCCTGTGTGACTTCGCGAACCACCAGCTGGAAACGTTCTTCCAGCAGGTCCTGAAGCATGACGAAGATCTCCCCGGAGGGCGGGCCTGGAGGAAGCGGCTGCTCCACATTGCCAGCCGTGGCCTGAATATCGAATCGAGCCGACTCGACCCACGACGGGCCGCCGCTCACGCGAAAGACCGGAAACCCATAAGCCGCCGCAATCACCGGCTTCAAACGCATGTTCGTCGCCACGAAGCGGCCCCGGGGTAGCTGCAAAGTCGCACCGGCGTCACCCGATCGGTTTTCTCTGACCGATGCCGCCTCGAACTTCGGACGCGGTTCAGTCCCCGTTCGCGCCTGGGGCGCCGGTTGTGCCCGGACCATGCCGGCATAGAGCGGGATGGCCACCATGCCTGTCAGTGCCGTGGTTAGTGCCAGCCGCTCGACGAATGACAGGTTTTTTCCGGATCGGTTCGCCATGATGTCCTCGATTCGTTTCCTCAAATCTGAACCGGTCACGCCGGCCGCCCACCTCGTCGCCGGAGCCACGCAGTATTCGCACGTCTTCAGGATGGTTTCCGCATACACCTGCGGCTCCCAGCCTCGCTGCAACACGTCTTCATCGCAGGCCCGTTCGCGTTCTTCGACCAGACGCGTACCAAGCCACCAAACCACTGGGTGAAACCAGAACACGCTCTCGATCAGGGTGTGTACGACAGCCACGAGGTTGTCGCGCCGCTGCACGTGGCACAGCTCATGAGAAAGCGCCGCCGCGACCTGCGCGTCGGTGAGGTGGGCCGAGATGCCACGCGGCCAGATCAATGCCGGCCGCACGATGCCGAAGACACTGGGCTCCAGAAGAGAGTCGGACATTCGCAAGGGCACTGGTGTGCGAACGGCCTGGGCACGCTCGAGGCGGCGGAGGATCTCGTACTCGCGTCCCTCCACGGCAGGCAATGCCGCAGCGACCAGCGCCGACACCCGCCGCCATCGCAGGCCCCACAATCCCAGCACGGCAGCGGCTCCCGCTCCCCAGACCCATGGAATGACACGCGCAACGTCCAGTGCCGATCCTGAATCGGCAGGCACACTCGGCGGGACCACGTGAACGTCGGAGTGTGAAAACGGATGACTGATGGCTTCAATGACGTCGAATGCCTCGATCGGCCGCTCCAGCGGTCCGTTCCAGGACAGGTGCTCCCCCAGCACGGTCAAGCAGGCAAACGGCAGGACGAACTTGACGGATGCCGCAAGCCACAGCCGGTAGCGCACCCGCGCGCGATGACCGCGGCAGGCGAGTACCAGCAGCCAGATCCCTCCTGCGAAGAGCGTGGACTGCCAGAGGTGATCGCCTACCAGCGACAGCCACGTCGCAGAGGCCGTCATTGGGGCACGTCCTTCTTCGAGAGTTTGCGGACGAGCTTTCGGGCCTCCTCGATATCCTTCGCCGTGAGACTGCCCGTTTCGATCAAATGCGCCATCACCGGCTGTGGGCGGCCGCCGAACAGCCGGAGCAGTTCCTCCACGGCCCGCCGCTGCACGGCGGTCCGGGGAACCGTGGCCTCGAAGACATGGGCATTGCCCACCTTCTTCACGCGGCGCACCGCATGCTTGGCTTCAAGGCGATACACCATCGTCTGGACGGTGGTGTAGGCGGGACGTTCCCTGGCGGGGAACGTCTCCTGAATTTCCCTCACCGAAGAGGCCCCGTGTGTCCACAGTGCCTCCATGATTCGAACCTCGAGCGTGCTGAGTCGTGGCGTGGTCATATCGTTCATCCACGATGTGATCTACTACACATGTAGTCATAAAACAAGCAAGCTGTTTGATACATGGAGTCGGCTATCGTGATTCGGAGATGTACGGGGGAATCGAGATTGCGGCACTCAGCGACGAGCGCATCGCGGACTATCGGCTGGTGGCCGATCCGGAACGGCTCGAGGCACGGGGACTCTTCGTGGCCGAGGGCCGACTGGTGGTCCAGCGCCTGCTGAGTGCGTCGGCGCGGCCCGGCAATGCGTATTTCGGTGCGGCGGAGTCGGTGCTCGTCACACCGGCGGCATACGCGCGGATGGCCCGCGTCCTCGAACGTGCAACAGATGTCCCGGTCTATCTCGTCTCGCAGGACGTCATGAACGGGCTGGCCGGGTTCAATTTCCATCGTGGCTGCCTGGCGCTGGCACGCCGGCCCCGGGCAGCGACGCTGGACGATGTGGATCTCGGCACGGTTGCGCGTGCGGTGGTGCTCGAGGGCGTGAACAACCCGGACAACGTCGGCGGCATCTTCCGCTGTGCTTCGGCGCTGGGCGCGGACCTCGTCGTGCTGGGACCGGCCTGCGCCGACCCGCTTTATCGCAAGTCGATCCGCACCGCCATGGGTGCCGTGCTGGATGTGCCCTGGGTTCAGGCCACGCGCTGGCCCGGCGACCTCGGCCGTCTGCGCGCGGCCGGCCTCACCGTGCTGGCCCTCACTCCCAACGGCACGGCCCAGCCGCTCCCCTCCCTCTCACCCGTACCCGCGCGCGTGGCTCTGCTGGCCGGAGCCGAGGGCACCGGACTCTCTGTCGAGGCGCAGGCAGCA
>CAZZGM010000490.1:0-2692 GCA_964653955.1 uncultured Bifidobacteriaceae bacterium
CTCAATTTCGCGCGTCCGCAGGCGCAGAATCTCGTGCCCGTCGATCTTCGCGCCGTGGTCGACCGTGCCGTCGCGGACCTGCCGGTGGGAGATGGGCACGTTGTCATCGACGGCACATTTGGCCGTGTGCTGGGCGACGAGGTGCTGTTGCGGCAGGCGATCAGTAATCTCGTGCGCAACAGCCTCGAGGCATGTGTCGCGGCCGGCGTGACGCCCACCGTTGTCGTGACAGGTGCGTCTGGTGGTGCGCTGGCGCGTATTACCGTCGAAGACAACGGGCCGGGCATTGCGGCGGACGCGCTCGGGCACATCTTCAAGCCCTTCGTCACCACCAAGGGCCAGGGCACCGGTCTGGGCCTGGCCATCGTGCAGAAGGTGGTGGTGTCGCACAACGGCCGTGTGTCGGCCGAAAACCGCAGCGAAGGCGGGGCCCGGTTCCGTGTGCAGCTGCCGCTGGTGCGGCAGGTGCAGTAGCTGCCATAGGTGCTCGTCGGGCGCGTCCCGGTCTCCACCGCGAGGCAGGCTCGTACGAGCTGTCTGGCCGCGCGTCTGTCCTGCGCTGACCTTGCCCGCGTGCAGTAGCTGCCATGTCCGCCCGCGCGTTCGTGCGCGGATTCTGCCCGTCACAGAACGCGTGCCAGTGACCGTGGTGGTGTTCTGCGCCTGAAGCCGTGTCGTTCGGTGGTGTGCTCGCGGCGGGCGTACGTTTGCACCTGTCTGTGGCATGCGCACGCTCACCGATCGCGCGGGGTTCACGCTTGTCGAGGCGCTCGTGGCTGCATCGTTGCTGGCCACGCTCGCAGCCGGCTTCCTGCCGCTGCTGGCGCAGACGCAGCGCTTCCTCAATCAATCCGAACTCGTGACTGTAGCCAGCATGGCGGCGGCCGCGCGTGTGGAGCAGTTGCTGGCCGTGCCATGGGAGTACGACGGAGGGGGCGTGCCCTCACCGGCTCTCGCGCTCGTTCCGTCGGCGGGCGACAGTCTGGAGTACAACGCGGCCGGATATCACGACTGGATTGACGACAGTGGCCAGGCGATGGCGGGAGCCGCGCCGGGCCTGGCCCGTCTGGTACGGCGCTGGGCGATTGCGCCTGTGCCTGGCGCGGCCGGAGACGCGCTGGCTATCGAGGTCTGTGTGTTTGCCGCGGCGGCTACTGCGGGCGCGCAACCTGTGGCGTGCGTGGCCACTGTCAGGGTGAGGCAGCCATGAACGCGCGCGGGTTTACGCTGGCCGAACTGCTGGTGGCCATGGTGCTGGGCCTGCTGGTGGCTGGCGCCTCCGTGGCGTTTGCGGCGTCCGTGCGGCGCGTGTTCGTGGTGGAGCCGGAGGCGCTGGACGCGATGCGCCGCGTGCGTGAGGGTGGTATGGCGCTGGTAACAGCCATTGCGAATGCCGGCGGCGATCAGGCGCTGGCGGATGGCGTGTCGCCGCTGCCGGCGCTGATGCCGCTCGTCACACCGCTCGTGTCGCTCGATGGATCGGGCGGCAGTGTGTTTCGCGCGGTGTCGGTTGTCCGCGCGGTGCCCGGCGCGTCGGCACGGCTGGCCACACAGCAACCCGGCGTGGCCGGGCCGCTCACGCTGGATCGGTCCGCGGGCGTGTGTCCTGCCGTGCCCCTCGTCTGTGGATTTCAGGTTGGCGACATCGCGGTGGTGGCCGATGGCTGGGGGCGGGCCGAGGTCTTCGAGGTGCGCGAGATCGACGATGGGGGTGGTCAGCTTCGTGCGTCTCGTGCGCTGGCGTATGCCTATCCGGCGGGCGCGTGGGTGACGGCCGTGCGTGCCGATCGCCTGGGGCTGCTGCGCGAGCCGGATGGTTCGCAGAATCTCGTGCGGCTCACCGCTGCCGGTGCGCAGGAACCGATGCTCGACGGTGTCGTGGATTTGCAGCTCGACGTGTGGGGACAGGCGCACGCGCCGTGGCTGCGCGATGCCGCGTCTTCGCCGGGCCTTGCGCAGTATGGCCTGTATCCACCGCCCGCGGACGTTATCGACGTCAACGGCATTTACGGGCCGGGTGAACACTGCATGGCCGTACGGGTGGACGGCGTGCCGCAATCGCCGTTGAGTGACTACGCGGCCGATGCGGACGGTCTGGTGCGTCTGGAGCCCGCGGACTTCCTGGATGGGCCGTGGTGTCCGCATCCGGGTGCCGCGGCGGCCTTCGATGCGGATTTGTTCCGCATTCGCCGCATCGACATCCGCCTGCGCGTCGAGGTGCTGCCACCGGAGTTTCGTGGTGCGTCCGGGCCGTTGTTCGTTCGACCGGGTACGGCGGCGCACGACGCGAACCGCTGGGTGAAAGATCGGATGCTGACGTTCAGCGTGGCGGTGGGGCGATGACGGGCGAATCGGGCAGCACCTCGTGTCGGGGTGTGGCGCTGGTGACGGTGCTGGTGGTGACCAGCCTGGTCATGGTGATGGCGCTGGCCGTGGCACTGATGGTGGCCGTTCACCAGGTCACGGTGCGTTATCACCGTGAAGGCGTGGCGTCGTGGTACGTCGCGCGGGCCGGCGTGCACCTGGCCGCCGATGCGCTGGCGTCCGAGGATTGGAACGCGGTGCTTTCTGGCACCACATGGGCGCCATTCTCGGACGGCACGCCCGACGGCGTCCGCGTCCTGGACGATGGGACGAGGGTGGATTTGATGGGGGAGACGGCCCGTCTCACCAGCGGACGCCCGCAGGTGAG
>CAZZGM010000491.1:0-2668 GCA_964653955.1 uncultured Bifidobacteriaceae bacterium
CTGGCCGGCGCGACCCGCGTGGCGCGGCGTGTGGCGGAAGGCCGTGGCGTGGACCTGGCCGTGGCACCGCTGCCACGGGCACCACAACGGCCGCAGGGTGAGATCCGCATCAACTTCGTGATGCTGCTCATCCTGCTCTACATCATTTACCGCCTCACCCGCGGTGGCCCGGGCAGTGGCGGGCGGCGCCGCGGCGGACGCTGGTCGAGCAGCGTGGGTCCGTTTGGCGTCGGCACGGCCTGGGGCGGTACCACCTGGGGTGGCGGTGGCTGGGGCGGTGGTGGTGGTTGGGGCGGATCTTCCGGCGGCTTTGGTGGTGGATTTGGTGGCTTCGGCGGCGGCCGTTCAGGCGGTGGCGGCGGCGGAGCTTCGTGGTAGAAAGGAACGCATGCAGAAGCTGATTCGCCTCGTGGGCGGCCTTGCGCTGATCCTGTCGGCCGTTGTCTCGTCCGGCTGCGCGTACAACACGTTCGTCAGTCAGGAAGAAGCCATCAAGGCCCAGTGGGCGCAGGTGGAAAACCAGTTGCAGCGGCGCAGCGATCTCATCCCGAACCTGGTGGCCACGGCTCAGGGCGTGGCGCAGCAGGAACGCGACGTCTTCGGCGCCATTGCCGACTCGCGCGCCAGACTCGCGGGTGCCACCACACCCGAGCAGCGAATGGCCGCCGCCAACGAACAGTCGTCGGCCCTCGCCCGTCTCCTGGTCGTCGTCGAGAACTACCCGGATCTGAAGTCGAATCAGACGTTCGCCCGGCTGATGGACGAACTGGCCGGTGCCGAGAACCGACTCGCGGTGGAGCGGATGCGCTACAACGAGGCCGTGCAGGCGTACAACACGCAGCGCCGCTCGTTCCCGTCCAACATCACGGCCGGCATCTTCGGCTTCAAGGAGTACGAACTGTTCCAGGCGCCCGAGTCCGCTCGCGAGGTGCCCAAGGTCGACTTCACGCGACCGTCGCAGTAACCAACGTCTACGGCACCGGGCCGGGCACCGCCCGGCTGGTCCCTCTGCCGCCCGCCTCTGTCTTTTCTGGAGCTGGAATTCACCATGGCCTTTGTCGATGCCTTGCTGCCCGAGTTCGATCGCGAAATGGGACTCACCCGCCGGTTGCTGGAACGCCTGCCCGATGGTCAGTTCGCCTGGCAGCCGCATCCGAAAAGCATGACGCTCGGCCGGCTGGCCGAACATCTCGCGGAACTACCCCACTGGGCCGCAGCCACCATCACCCAGGACGGCATCGACGTCAGCGTCGGCCGTCCCGAGGGATACCAGTCACCGGCCACGCGTGACGCCGTGCTGGCCATGTTCGACGCCAATGTCGCGCAGGCGCGCGAGGCGCTGGCGGGCGCACCGGATGCCGTCCTGCTGGCCCCGTGGACACTCAGTAATGGGGCCCACGTCATTTTCACGATGCCGAAGGTTGCGGTCATGCGTTCGTTCGTGCTCAACCACCTGATTCACCACCGCGGACAGATGACCGTCTATCTGCGCCTGCACGACGTACCGCTGCCGTCGATTTACGGCCCAAGTGCCGACGAGGCTGTCTAGCGTGAACGGATCCTGACGAGGTGTTCGTGCGATTGTTCGCGCACGTCGCCGGTGCCCTCGCGTTTCTCGTCCTGGCCACCCTGAATTCCGGCGGCTACCGGTTCGGCGCGTCCGATCAGGCCTTCTACATTCCGGCCATCCTGGATCAGCTCGACCCGCACCTTTACCCGCGTGATGGCGAGCTCATCGAGCCGCAAGCCCGTTACTTCTTCGTGGACGAAATCGTGGCGACCGTCGTACGGACGACGGGGCTGTCCATCGAAGCGTGTTTTGCCGCCGGCTACGTGGGTTCACTGCTCCTGCTGTATGCCGGCCTCTGGCGCCTGGGCCGTTCCCTTTACGGGTCGACACTGGCCACCTGGACGCTGGTCGTTGCCGAGGCGCTGCGCCACCGGATCACCAAGACCGGTGTCAACACGCTCGAGGGCTACTTCCATCCGCGTGTGCTCGTCTTTGCGGTGGGCGTCTGGGCGCTGGCCTCCTATCTCGACGGCCGTCCGCGCCGCGCGCTGGCCCTCGTTCTGATTGCGGGTCTCGTCCACCCGACCACGGCGGCGTTTTTCGTCCTGCTGCTGGTGGTCGCCATCCTCGTGAGCGAACCGGACACCCGCCGCCCGCTTGGCCTGGCGGCCATCGCCGGACTGATTGGCGGTACCGCGGTCCTGCTCGGTCCGCTGCGGCCATCGCTCGCCCCCATGGACCCGGCGTGGCAGGCGCTGCTGTCCTCGAAGGACTACCTCTTCCCCACACGCGACTGGGCACTCGACGCGTGGGTGGCCAATCTCGGTACCGCGTGCGTGGCCCTCGTCACCTTCACCGCGCGCCTGCGTTCACCACGGGGCACACCGCGCGATGCCGGTTTACTGGCCGGCGCGGTGGTTCTGCTGACCGGGTTTTTCGTCACGCTGCCGGCCGTGGCCGCTGGCTCGGCGTTTTTCGTTCAGCTGCAGGTATCCCGCGTCTTCTGGCTGCTGGAACTGCTGGCCATCGCGGGACTGATTGGCGTCCTGGTGGATCGCCCCGTCGTGGAAGGCCGCTCCCGGCGCTGGCCGCAGGCCATTGCCGCGGCGTTGCTGCTGGCCGCGACCGTACGCGGAGGCTGGGTGGCCGCCACCGCGC
>CAZZGM010000492.1:0-2649 GCA_964653955.1 uncultured Bifidobacteriaceae bacterium
TCGCTCCGCCCGTCGTCCATGCGTTTCTCGATTCGCTGGAGGCCATCCACGAACCGTCGGACGCGGCGCGGGCCGTCATCGAACGCGCCCGCGAGGGACGGTATGACGCGCCGGAACCCGGCAGGAACATGAGCGCGGGCGACGAGACGACGTTTGCCTTCGTGCGCGGTCTGGCCGGCATGCAGAAGCAGCAGTATGCGCAGGCGCAGGCGTGGTTCCAGGTGGCGCTCAAGAGCGCGTCGGACTTCCTCGGATCGGCGTTCTACATTGGCGCGTGCCACGCCGCCAGCGGACGCGATCACGATGCCGTGGGTGCCTGGCAGATTGCGTTGCTGAGCGACGCGCCCGAGATGGTGTATCCGCCGCTCGTGGACGGATTGTTGCGCGTGGGCGACGGCCTGCAGGCGCTGGTGTTCCTCGACGAAGCGCCCGATGCCTGGACCGACGCCGAAGCACGCGACGAACGTCAGGCCACCGCGGAAGCCATGACCGGCGCCTACGCCCCCGCGCTCGAAAAGCTGCACCAGCTGCTGGACCGCCGCCAGGACGATGTCGACCTGCTGTATCTGGCGCTGCAGGTGATGTATCGCGTGCGCCAGGAGAGCGGTGCATTGAGCGATGACGATCGTGACCGGTTCGTGGACTACGCCGCGCGGTATGCCGCCGCCAGGGGGCCACAAACGGCGCTCGTCGACAGCTGGCTGCGGTATGTGAGCAGGTAAGAAGGCAAAAGGCACAAGGCACAAGGCAAAACGGAAGGCGGGACCGAGCTGGGGCGGCGGCCGCTTTCTACCTTTTGCCTTCCGCCTTTGTCCTTTTGCCTTTGTCCTTCTGCCTTCCGCCTTTTGCCTTGTGCCTTCTGCCTTTTGCCTTCCCTTATCCCCTTCCCCATCAACGAGTTGAAGCCGCGTACATAACTATTACAGTGCGCCGCCGCGGCTCCTGTTACGTTCATCGTCGGTATGGCGTACGTTCCGGCTTCACAGATCTACGGTCGCAAGGTTTCCACGGGCACCAACTGGGTCACTGTCATCGCCATGACCGCGTTTCACATTGGCGCGGTCGCGGCGTTCTTCTACATCGACTGGGGCGCCATCGCGGCGGCGGTGCTGCTCTGGTACATCTCGGGCAGTTGGGGCATTGGCATGGGCTATCACCGCCTGCTGACGCACCGCGGCTACAAGACGCCGAAGTGGGTAGAGTATTTCCTCACGCTGTGCGGCACGCTGGCGCTGGAGGGCGGGCCCATCTTCTGGGTGGCCACGCACCGCATCCATCACCAGAACTCGGATCACGAAGGCGACCCGCACACGCCGCGCGAGGGCACGTGGTGGGCGCACATGGGGTGGATCATGACCGGCGAGGCCATGCACCACAACACCAGCATCCTCAAACGTTACGCGCCGGACCTCGGCAAGGATCGGTTCCACGTGGCGCTCACCTCGTGGCACTGGGTCACGCAGGTGGTGGTAGGCGTGGCGCTCTATGCCTTCGGCGGCCTGCCCTATGTGCTGTGGGGCGTGTTTTTCCGGACGGTGTTCGGCCTGCACTGCACGTGGCTGGTGAACTCGGCCACGCACCTGTGGGGATCGCGCCGGTTCAACACGCGCGACGACTCCACCAACAACTGGTGGGTGGCGCTGCTCAGCTGGGGCGAAGGCTGGCACAACAACCATCACGCCCACCCGGTGTCGGCGCGCCATGGCCTGGCATGGTACGAGCTCGACCTGAACTGGCTGGGGATCAAGGCCCTGGAGAAGCTGGGACTGGCCTGGGACGTGAAGGTGGCGAAGATCGCCGAGACGCTGGAGGAAGAAGCGGCGTAACCTGTACGGCTATGACCCGGCGGCACACCGCCACCATCGCCTTCGTTACCCTCTGCGTCGTCCTCGTCGCGGCCGCCGTTTCCCTGAACGTCGGCTGGATTCTCGTCAATGCCCGGCGCGTGCTCCCGCTCGTGCTGGGCATCATCGCGTTTGCCCTCATCATTGCCGGCATCGTTGTCTACACGGTGTTCCTGATACGTGAGATCCGTCGCAACGAGCTGCACGACGCGTTCATCAACGCCGTGACGCACGAGCTGAAAACACCCATTGCGTCCATCCGGCTGTATCTGGAAACGCTGCAGTCGCGCGAGGTGGGCGATGAGCAGCGGCAGGAGTTCTACAAGGTGATGTTGTCGGACGCCGAGCGGCTGCAGCACACCGTGGAGCAGGTGCTGAAGGCCGGCGTGGCGGGCCAGCGCCCCCGCCTCGCCCACCGCGCGCCGGTGGACATTGCCGCTCTTGCCACCGAATGCGCCGATACGGCGCGCAGGCGGCATCATCTGGCGGCCAGTGCCATCACGACGGTCCCGCCTGCGGTGGACGGGGCGCTGCTGGTGAACGGTGATGTCGACGAACTGCGGACGGTGCTGTCGAACCTGCTGGACAACGCCGTCAAGTACTCCCCGGACGGCGTGCACGTGACGGTGGAAACGGCGTCGCCTGCGCCCGGCAGCGCCTGGGTCCGCGTCCGAGACAAGGGCATGGGCATTCCCCCGACGCAGTTGAAGCGGATTTTCAATCGTTTCTACCGCTTCCAGGTTCGAGGCCACAAGGTGAAGGGCACCGGCCTCGGCCTCTTCATCGTCCAGTCGATCGCCAGACA
>CAZZGM010000493.1:0-2642 GCA_964653955.1 uncultured Bifidobacteriaceae bacterium
CGTTTTCGCTTGACTTTCGCTTGGCGCGTTTCTAGGATCACTGCTGGCCGGAAAGGAACCCTACACACATGCCCATCGACGAACGACAGGAACGAATCAAGGCCCTCGACGTGGCCGTCGGCCAGATTGAAAAGCAGTTTGGAAAGGGCGCCATCATGCGCCTCGGGCAGCGGAACATCATTTCGCCCGTCGCGGCCATTTCCACTGGCGCCATCAGCATCGACTACGCGCTTGGCATTGGCGGGCTCCCCCGCGGCCGCGTGGTGGAAATTTACGGACCGGAGTCGTCGGGCAAAACCACGCTGGCGCTCCAGGTGATTGCCGAGGCCCAGAAGGCCGGCGGCCTGGCGGCGTTCGTTGACGCCGAACACGCGCTCGATGCGGAATATGCGCGCAAGCTCGGCGTGGACATCGACAACCTGCTCGTGTCGCAGCCCGACAACGGCGAACAGGCGCTCGAAATCGTCGAGATGATCATTCGTTCCGGTTCGGTCGACGTGGTCGTGGTCGACTCGGTGGCGGCGCTCGTGCCGCGCGCGGAAATCGAAGGCGAAATGGGCGAAGCGCAGATGGATCTGCAGGCGCGCCTCATGTCGCAGGCGTTGCGCAAGCTCACCGGTGCCATCTCGAAGTCGAAGACGGTGCTCATCTTCATCAACCAGTTGCGCGAGAAGATTGGCGTGATGTTCGGCAATCCGGAAACCACCACCGGTGGCCGCGCGCTCAAGTTCTACGCCTCGGTCCGCATCGACATCCGCCGCATTGGCGCCATCAAGGACGGCGACAGCGTGATTGGCGGACGCACGCGCGTGAAGGTGGTCAAGAACAAGATGGCCCCGCCCTTCCGCGAAGCCGAATTCGACATCGTCTATGGCGAGGGCGTGTCGCGTGAAGGCGATCTGCTGGACCTGGCGGTGGACCGTAAGATTGTCGAAAAGAGCGGCGCCTGGTTTGCCTACAACGGCGAACGCCTGGGCCAGGGCCGCGAAAACGTGAAGCAGTTCCTGCGCGAGCACCCGGAAATTCGCCAGTCCATCGACGAGAAGGTCCGGCGCGAGCTGGGCATGACGCGCGAAGCCGAACCGGCCGCGGTTTAGGAAACGAAAGGGCAAAAGGCGGAAGGCAAAACAGAAGGTGCTTTCCGCCTTCTGCCCTTTGCCTTCTGTTGCCTTCCGCCTTTCCTCTTTCTGCCTTCTGCCTTTTGCCTTTTGCCTTTCCAGTGGACCTCTCCCTCTTCTATCTCATCAACCAATCCCACACGCCCGCCGCAGACGACGTGATGCTGCTGGCGAGCGCGGTGGGACGTGCCGGGTTCGTGTGGTTCGTGGTGGCGGCCATTGCCGCGGTCTTTCCGGCACGCCGCATGGCGGCCTGGCGGCTGGTGCTGGCCGTCTCTCTCACTTACCTGGTGGTTGATGGCGCCCTGAAGCCGCTGGTGCTCCGTGACCGGCCGTTTGTCGTGCTGGAAGAGGCACGGCTGATCGATCAGCGGCCGCTCACCAGCTCGTTCCCGTCGGGTCATGCCGCTTCGGCAGCGGCTGGTGCGCTGGCCGCCGGCCGGCTGCTGCCCGAAGTGCGCGTGGTGTGGTGGGCGCTGGCGGCGCTCATTGCCGTGTCACGCGTGTACGTGGGCGCGCACTGGCCGTCGGATGTCGTGACCGGCACGTTGGTGGGCGTGGCCATCGCGTGGTTCGTGCTCGGCGGCCGTACGCGCAGCGTACCCGCCCTTTCTCCGCCGGACGACACACGCGCGGCCGTTCCGGCCTGACACGACATCGCCGTTCCCGGGCAGTCAGCCAGTCTGAAACGCGTCGCCGCACCGCGTCCAACCGTCCTGCATATCAGCGCCAGCAACGCGATGTGGGCTCTCGCTTCGGGCGCTCGATTGTGGATGCACGCGGTCGTACCTGCCACTCTCGCGCGCGCCCGCGCGCCCCGCATCGATCGCCTCTGTCCGCGCCAATAGGGGTGCTCTGCCAGCCGTCCAATCGCGCGCTCGTGTACCCCTACGCGCGTTGCGAACGCGCAGGACGACGGCGCGAGGCTTCGCTCTTGGTGATGCGATGGCGCCGCACGGCGTCCTGAAGCTGACGGCGGGCCACGTCGAAGGCGGCGCGGACGGCGACGGCAGCGTACTTGTGGCCGGCGTCGGGCTCGTCCTGCTTGTGCGTACGTTCGATGGCCCTGGCGCGCAGTTCGGGCCGCAGGCTGGCGTCGTGCGTGACCACGATCCGTTCGCCCGGCAGCGACACCTCCAGGCGCACGCGCCAGCGTTTGCCGTCGCGGTGATGCCGGTCCGCGAGGTCCACCAGCACGTGCAGCCCGATGATGGAGGGCACGAGCGTTTCGAGTCTCGCAATGCGCTTCCGGATGTCGGCTTCGAGTGCGGCCGGCGTCTTGATGCGGCGGAACGTGATGGTGGGTTCGAGTTGCATGACATGGCCTCCAGCGGCGGGGACGGGCCGTGCGGCCCCTCACGGATATCCGGCAGTTCGCACCGGTTGTCACGGACGGGAGCAAGGCGCATGCCGCGCCTCTCCGTGCCCGCGTGCACCATCGAGCGCGCGGCGGCCGTGGTATACTTCAGGGTCTTATCTGACGGCCAGGTAGCTCAGTTGGTAGAGCACGTGACTGAAAATCAC
>CAZZGM010000494.1:0-2640 GCA_964653955.1 uncultured Bifidobacteriaceae bacterium
TGGCCGCGAAGAACCGGGTGGTGGTGGAGGGCGTGAACATCATCAAGCGCCATACCCGCCCGAACCCGCAGAAAAACATCAAGGGCGGCATCGTCGAGCGCGAAGCCCCCATTCATGCGAGCAACGTGATGCTGATCGATCCGGAGGCCAACGTGCCGACGCGGATCGGGCACCAGACGCTCCCGGACGGCCGCCGGGTGCGCATTGGCCGCAAGAGCGGCGCGGTGGTGGGCAAATGAAGGCGCAGATGACGCGGTTGCGCGAGAAGTACCAGAAGGACGTGGTGCCCGCGCTGCAGAAGGAGTTCGGCTACCCCAACGTGATGGCGGTGCCCCGCATCACGAAGGTGGTGGTCAACATGGGCCTGGGCGAGGCGACGCAGAACGCGAAGGTGGTGGACACCGGCGCCGACGAGCTCGGGAAGATTACCGGCCAGAAGGCTGCCGTGCGGCGTGCGAAGAAGTCCATTGCGCAGTTCAAGGTGCGCCAGGGCATGCCCATTGGCGCCATGGTGACGCTGCGCGGCGAGCGGATGTACGAGTTCCTCGACCGCCTGGTGTCGATTGCGCTGCCGCGCGTCCGCGACTTCCGCGGCGTGTCGTCGAAGGGCTTCGACGGCCGCGGCAACTACACGCTGGGCCTCCGGGACCAGCTGATCTTCACCGAGATCGACTACCTGAAGGTGGACAAGGCCCGCGGCATGAACGTCTGCGTGGTGACGACCGCCAAGACCGATGCCGAAGCCCGCAAGTTGCTGCAGCTGATGGGCATGCCGTTCCGGCAGAACTAGAGAGGACGACCCGTGGCCACGACCGCCAAGAAGGCTCGCGAGAAGAAGACGCTGAAGTTCAAGGTGCGGCAGCGCAACCGCTGCCGCCGCTGCGGCCGCGCCCGCGCCTACATGCGCAAGTTCGGCATGTGCCGCCTGTGCTTCCGGGAGCTGGCGCTCACGGGCGACGTCGCCGGCGTCACCAAGAGCAGCTGGTAGCCCCGCGAAGGCAAAGTCCGTAGAGCGAAAGAGTTGCAGTTATGACTGACCCGATTGCCGACATGCTGACGCGGATCCGCAACGCCGTGCACGCCAGGCACGCGCGTGTGGAGCTCCCCGCGTCGAAGCTGAAGACCGAAATCGCGAAGATCCTGCAGGACGAAGGGTACATTGCCGGCTGGAAGCTGGTGGAGACGCCGTCCGAGCGTCCCGACAAGGCGCCGCGGCAGGTGATACGCCTGTTCCTGAAGTACGGCCCCGGCGGGGAGAAGGTGATCTCGGGCCTCGAACGTGTCAGCCGGCCCGGCCGCCGTGTGTATGCCGGCCGTGACGGCGTGCCCCCGGTGCTCGGTGGACTGGGTGTGAACATCCTGACGACGTCGCGCGGGGTCATGACCGGCCGCGCCGCCCAGAAGGCTGGCGTCGGCGGCGAGATCCTCTGCAACGTGTGGTGACGTCATGTCGAGAATTGGAAAGAAACCAATCCCGATCCCGAAGGGGGTCACGGTCAAGATCGACAGCGGCGCCGTCGAGGTGAAGGGCCCCAAGGGCCTGATGAAGCAGGCCCTGCCGCCGGGCGTGGTGGCCGTCGTCGAAGACGGGCAGCTGCTGACGCAGAAGGCCGCCGACGAACGGGCGCTCGACAAGTTCCATGGTCTGGCCCGCAGCCTCGTGGCCAACGCCGTGGTCGGTGTGACCGACGGCTGGAAGAAGGAACTCGACATCGTCGGCGTCGGGTATCGCGCCGAGTTGAAGGGATCGCAGGTCGTGCTGGCGCTCGGCTACTCGCATCCGGTGGTGTTCGATGTGCCGCCGGGGATCGATGTGGCGGTGGACAAGCAGACGCACCTCACCGTGACCGGCGTGGACCGGCAGCTGGTCGGCCAGGTGGCCGCCAATCTGCGGCGCCTGCGCAAGCCCGATCCGTATCAGCAGAAGGGCGTGCGTTACACCGGCGAGGTGTTGAAGAAGAAGGCAGGCAAGACGGGAGCCTAGTCATCTGGTGAGCTGGAGATCTGGAGATCTGATGATCGATCTGGTGATCTGGCGAGCGGATGAACGGGTGAGCTATCTGGTGATCTTGGCAGTTGGTGGGTTATGAGGATTCAGACCAAAGAAGACCGTCGCGATCGGATCAAGTTCCGGATCAGGAAGCGCCTCCAGGGCACGACCGACCAGCCCCGTCTGAGCGTGTTCCGGAGCGGCACGCACATCTACGCGCAGGTCATCGATGACCTGTCCGGCCGCACGCTGGCGGCGGCGTCGAGCGTCGAGCCGGCGGTGAAGGCGCGTTTTGCCGACGGCGCCCGTGGCGGTAATCGCCGGGGGGCCGAGGTGGTGGGCCAGGCGATTGCCGAACGCCTGAAGGAGAAGGGCATCACGCGCGTGGTGTTCGACCGGAACGGGTTCCTCTATCACGGGCGCGTGCGCGCCGTGGCGGAGGCGGCCCGGCAGGCGGGACTCCAGTTCTAAGGCAAAGGCAGAAGGCAACAAGGCAGAAGGCAAAAGGCAGAACATGCGGACACGCGAAAAAATTGACGCGAGCCAGCTCGAGATCAAGGACACGGTGGTTGCCATCAACCGCGTGACGAAGGTGGTCAAGGGCGGCAAGAACCTGAGCTTCAGCGCGCTCGTGGTCGTCGGCGACGGCC
>CAZZGM010000495.1:0-769 GCA_964653955.1 uncultured Bifidobacteriaceae bacterium
GACTTCCTTGTCGGCCGCTGGCGGCGGCGCGTGCTGCAGCAGTCGTATTTCGGCGCCACCTACACCGGGCGGGCCACGCACGACGGCAGCGGCGACTCGGCACGCCATACCATGGGTGTGGACTTCCGCCTGGCGACGGCCACCTTCCGCCGCAACAAGAACCTCAACTTCACCGGCTACTGGGCGGCCAACTCCACGCAGGGCGACATCGGCGATTCTGCGGCGTATGGCGCGCGTGTCGAGTACCCGAACGACATCTGGGACGCGAACTTCGAGTTCCAGGAGCTTCAGCGCAACTTCGATCCGGCCATCGGCTTCACGCCGCGGCGCGACTATCGTCGCTACACGTCGCGGTTTACGTGGAACCCGCGGCCCAGGACGAGGCATCGCTTCATCCGCCAGCTCGGGTTCGGTGTGGCGCCGGTGGTGTTCACCGATTCGCAGAACGTCCGGCAAACAGTGGAACTTGCGACCGAGCTGTTCCGGTTCACCGGGCACAGCGGCGACAATTTCGAGGTCTGGACCACGCCCACCTACGAGCGCCTGGACGATCCGTTCCCCATTGCCTCGGGCGTGGTGCTGCCGAGCGGGGAATACGACTTCCACCTGACCCGGATTTCGATGAACACCGCCAACCGGCGTGTCGTGGCGTTTCGGCCGCGCGTGATCTGGGGGTCGTTCTTCTCGGGCACACGTACCGAGTACGGCATGGAGGTGGACGTGCGGCCGCGTCCGGGCATCCGGCTGAACACGGGCTTCGAGTACAACC
>CAZZGM010000495.1:779-2630 GCA_964653955.1 uncultured Bifidobacteriaceae bacterium
ACACGCAGTTTTCGCCGTTCATGTTCCTGGTGAACAACGTGCAGTACGACTCGGTGAGCGGTACGATTGGCTGGCAGGCGCGATACCGCTGGACGCTGGTGCCCGGCAACGATCTCTTCGTCGTGTATACACACAACTGGATGGAGTCGGGCGATGACATGGATCCGCTGAGTCCGCGGCGGAGTTTCCGGACGATGGACGCGCGGACGGCGGCGAAGTTCGTCTACACGAAGCGATTCTGAAGATCTGGAGAGGCCGCTTTCGTGCCGACACTGTTCACCGTTTTCGAAGACACCGTTCATCGTCATGGCACACGGACGGCGGTCGAAGTGCAGCGCAAGGACGGCCTCGACCGGTTTTCCTACACCGATCTTCATCGCCTGACGCTGGACCGCGCCTGCTGGCTGAAACAGGCCGGTGTGCAGCCCGGCGATCGGTGCGCCATCCTGGCGCACAACGACGCGCACTGGTGTGCCGCCTATCTGGCCATTCTCGCGGTGGGCGCCGTGGTGGTGCCGTTCGATACCAACTACTCGGGCGCGCAGGTAGCCACCGTCCTGCGCGACGCCGGCGCGCGTGTGCTGCTGGCCAGCGAACGCCTGCGTGCCACGGCCGACGAGGCCCTGGCAGAGGTTTCTGGTATTACCGCGTTCGACATCCATGCGGCCGAAGGCGCGGCCGGCACGTTTCAGCAGAACGACAGTCTGCCTGGCCGCACGCTCGATGCCGGTGCGCCCGCGGTCATTCTGTATACGTCCGGCACGACGTCCGACCCCAAGGGCGTGGTCCTGTCGCACGCGAACCTCATGGCCGAGCGCGATGGCGCGTTTGCCGTGGTGGCGGTGAGCGAGCAGGACAGCGTGCTGGGTGTGCTGCCGCTGTTCCATTCGCTGGCCCAGCTCGCCAACCTGCTGCTGCCGTTTGCCGTGGGCGCGCGGGTGGTGTTTCTGGAGACGCTCAGCTCGCAGGAGCTGGTGCGCGCGTTGTCGGAGCGGAGCATTTCGGTGTTCGCCTGCGTGCCGCAGTTCTTCTATTTGATTCACGAGCGGATTTTCCGAGAGGTGGGACAGCGTGGCGCGGTGGCGCGGGCCGTGTTCCGCGGGTTGCTGGAGTCGAGCTTCCGCGCCAGGCGCATGGGCGTGAATCTTGGCCCGAAGTTGTTTGGCAAGGTGCACGCCATCATGGGCCGGCAGATGCGGCTGTTCGTGACCGGTGGATCGAAGTTCGATCCGGCGATCGGGCGCGACTTCTACGCACTCGGGTTCACCATCCTTCAGGCCTACGGCCTGACCGAAACCAGCGGCGCTGCCACCATCAACACGCCGGACGAAGCCCATATCGATACGGTGGGGCGGCCGTTGCCGGGGACCGAGATCAAGGTGCTGCCAGGCGAGGGTGATCTCGACGGCGAGATTGCCATTCGTGGTCCGCTGGTGATGCAGGGCTACTTCGGCAAGCCCGAAGCCACGGCCGCCGTGCTGATGCCGGATGGATGGTTCCTGACGGGCGACCTCGGACGCACGGATGCCGAAGGCAGGCTGACGATTACCGGACGCCGGAAGGAAGTAATCATCCTGGCGAACGGCAAGAACCTCTACCCGGAAGAAATCGAGGCGCACTACCGGAAGTCGCCGTTCGTGAAGGAAATCTGCGTCACCACGCGCGGCGCCGGGGAGCGCAGCGAGCACCTGTACGGCGTGGTGGTGGTGGACATGGACCAGTTGCGCGAGCGCAAGGTGGTGAACGCCGGCGACCTGCTGCGGTTCGAAATCGAAGGGCTGAGCGCGGACCTGCCGTCCTACAAGCGCGTGCTGGGTTACGAGGTGTGGTTCGAGCCGCTGCCGCGGACGA
>CAZZGM010000496.1:0-2602 GCA_964653955.1 uncultured Bifidobacteriaceae bacterium
AACGAAGCCACGTTCACCGTGGCTTCGTTCGAATACGGCCCCAGCTGCTGCGACGCGTTATACGCCCGCACGGCAAAGTAGTAGGTCTGGCCGGGCGACAATGTCAGACGCGCGCTGGTCTGGTTGCCGGCATCGACGTTCCACTGATACGAACCGGCTGACGTGCCGTAGAACACGCGATAACCAGCCGTGTGTGCATCGGTATTCCGATCCCACATGGCCGTGACCGTGGTCTGCGCTTCCGCCGTCGAAAACCCCACGACGAGAAGCAACACCATCAACGAGACCAGCCTGCCTGCACGGCAGACGAAACGCTCAGTCTTCACACGTATCCCCTTGGAACCTTCCAGGATCCCGATTGCTTGTTTGCAGTTGGTTGGCTCTTCGAGGGAGGAAGTGCCCGGCGGGGAGGGAAACCCGCGCGTTACTGTGCTAAAAACGGGCCAGGTTCACGGTCACAAGACCTCGACCATGCAGTCCGTTCGAGGCAGCTTCAGGCGGTCGGCATGACGCGATTACGACGCGCGAAACCGGAGGGACGCCGCGGCACCGTGTAAAAAGTGACAGGGCACCTGCACAGAACGACATAGTGCCGGCCGTCAGGGGCCGGTAGACTGTGGGCGCCGTTCCAGACCCGTTGCCCAGGATGCGCCGCACTCTGCTTTGCCTCACGCTCGCGCTGATCGCCATCTCCGCAACGGTGCCTCGCGCCATCGGCCAGTCGCGGCCCGCCACACCATCGATTGAGCGCCTGGACCCCAGACTCGATGCCCTGCTGGCGCCCGGCGCCCTCATCACGACCATTGCCGAAGGTTTCGTGTGGACGGAGGGCCCGTTGTGGGACGCACGCGCCGGCGCCTTGCTGTTTTCGGACGTGCCGCAGAACGCCATCTTCCGCTGGCATCCGGACGATGGCGCGCGCCTGTTCATGGCGCGGAGCGGCTATACAGGGGACGACCGATTTCGCGGGCGGGAACCCGGCTCGAACGGTCTGGTCTTCGACGCCGAGGGCCGCCTGCTCATCTGCCAGCACGGCAATCGCCGCATCGTCCGGCGCGAAGCCGGCGGGCAGTTTACCGTGCTGGCGGATCGGTACGAAGGCAAGCGTCTCAACAGTCCCAACGATCTGGTGTTCCGGGGCAACGGCGACCTCTACTTCACCGACCCCGTGTTCGGACTGCCCGGCGCGTTCGACGATCCGGAGCGCGAGCTGTCGTTTCAGGGCGTCTTCCGCCTGACGCCCGAAGGCCGTCTGGTGGCCGTCGTCACGGACCTGCGGTCGCCCAACGGCCTTGGTTTTTCACCGGACGGGCGCGTGCTCTATGTATCGAACGCGCAACGCAGCCGGCCCGTGTGGATGCGTTACACGCTGGATGACGAAGGCAACGTCCAGGACGCGCGCGAGTTTGCCGATGCCGCAGCCTGGGTACATCCAAGTGACGGCGTGCCTGACGGCTTGAAGGTGGACCACCTGGGCCACGTGTTTGCCACGGGCCCGGGCGGCGTGCACATCTTCCACCCCGACGGCACCCGCCTGGGCCGCATCGTCACCGGCAGGCCCACGTCCAACGTGGCCTGGGGACCGGACGGGACGTTGTTCATTGCCGCCAACGACCGCATCCTGCGCGTGCAGACGCGCACCGGACCTGCCCAGGCACCTGCCCGCCGTAGCGCACCAGCGCGAAGCTGGAGGTAGTCCCGCAGGGGGCGAAGGCGGACCGGCCGGCCACACCCGCTCATCGTCAGAGGGGATATGACATGGATAACCCTCCTTGCCGTGGCGTGGCTGTGGCAGGTGCCGGCGGCGCAGCCTGAAATACCTTCGTCCCCCTCGTTCGAGTCCACGCGCTGGCGCCTCGTCAGCGTGGGTGACATTGCCATTCCCGCCGAGAGCGGACCGCGGGAAGCGCACCTTGTCTTCCATCCGGGCGGGTCCGTGACGGGCTCCGACGGTTGCAACAGCCTTCGCGGTGCCTACACCGTGAACGGCGACACACTCACGGTCAAGGGCGTGATGGGCACGCTGATGGCCTGCACACTCCAGGATGAATACGACCGGCGTTTCCGCGAAGCCCTGATGGCCACGCGCGGCTGGCGCGCCACGACCGGGGAGCTGACGCTGCTCGACGAGGAAGACCAGCCGATCGTCCGCCTCGAGGCCGCAGATCAATAGATCGACCAATCAACAGTTCAAAAGATCACCGATCAACACCTCAACAGATCAACAGATCAACAAATCGACAGATCGTATCAACGAGTACTGATATGTTGCTTTCTGTTATAGCCTTGTGCGCAGCCCATGCGCGCCGGCACTGCCTCCGCACTCGTCCCCCGTTCGATCCATGTGTCGCGGCCTTCGATCGAAATCGAAGGGCATCACCTCCGTGACGTGTCACTGGCCGGCTGGGCCTATGGCCCGGAGCTCGGCACCGATCCCGTGGTCGTCGTCGTCGGGGGCATCACGGCATCGCCGTTTCCTTTTGGCGACGGGGGCGGGGAGGCTGGCGGCGGGCTCGACGCCTGGTGGCCGGCCCTGCACCAGCCGGACCTCATCGATCCCGCCCGCATGACCGTGCTGTGTCCCTGCTGGCCAGGGAACGGC
>CAZZGM010000497.1:0-2595 GCA_964653955.1 uncultured Bifidobacteriaceae bacterium
CGAATCGGCAATGAGCGGGCGGAAGCCTTCCATCAGATCCAGCGCCAGCGCCGGGCGACCGAACCGCGGCTGATGAAAGAACCCCAAGAACGGATCGAAGCCCACTGCGTGACAGACAATCGTCAGGTCCCTGGCCAGCAGACTGTAGGCAAACGACAGCAGCGCGTTCACCGGATCCCGCGGCGGACGACGGTTACGCTGGGCGAAGTCGAAGTGACCCACCGCCTCTTCATCGTCCACCTTGATCATGCCGGCGAACTCGCCGAAGTAAAGCGCGGCTGCCGTGCCCTCCACGCCCAGCAGCGACTCGAGCGAGCCTGCTTGCTGCGCGCGGGCCATTTGCTGCTTCAAACGGTCGGTCACCAGCCCTGGCGGCTCGACGTGATTGCGCAGCAGCAGCGTGCGCTGATTGCGGATCTTCGTCGTCACCAGGTCGCGCGCCACCGCCAGGCAGAACCGTTCGTCCTCGGCCTTGAAGAACTGCGAACGGCGAAGGAATACGTTCTTCAGTCCCAGTCCCTGCGTCAGCCCGTAGAACCATCCGCCCATGGAGAAGTGCGCGATGGGAATCTCGTTGGCACACGCGGCCTGGACCGCCGCGCCCGAAACGGACACCGGGCCGAACACGTTCACTTGCGAAATCTCGTTCAGCCGCGCCTCCTGAAGGACCTTGCCTTTCTCCCGCACCTGCAACCGCTCGCCGGACTTTCCTACCGACAGCGAGTACCCGGTGATGTAGAGCGGACGGAGATCGTCGCGCGCAGGCACGAGGCGACGCACGTCCTCCGGGTCCAGGTCAGGCACACGTGCCGGTTCCAGCAACTCGCCAAACAGTGCAAACTGCTCGGGCTCATCATCTGCGGGCGCAAGGCCGGCGGCCGCGACGGTTTCGTCCGGCAGGCAGATGGTGACCAGCGAACAACGCGGACACTTGGGGCTGTCGACGAGCGGCGGCGGAATGCACCCTGATTTCGCCACCGCCCTTGCTTCTTCGAGACGTGTGGCCACGAGGTCGGCCACCTCGTCGGTGATCCGTACACGCACACGTTGCCGCGTCTCGCGATAGAAGAGCAGGCCCTCGTCGCACACGTAGCCGTTGTGCCGCAGCACGAGCGCCTGTGCGGCAATCTGAATCTGATCGGCAGGCCACGCTTCTGGACCGGCGTCACCGTCGCGCGGCCGGCCGCGCTTATAGTCCACGGGGGTCACCGCACCACCGGCGGCCTCCACCAGGTCCATCTTCGCCACCAGCACGAGCTGGTCGCTGGCCAGCATCAGCTCGTAGTAGACCGCCCCCGCCTCCGCCGGGCGACGCGAAAGAGGACGACCTGCCGGAGCCCTTCTCGTGCTTCTGCGCGCCTTCCACCGTGTCGCTGTTGTGGCGGAAGACGCCGTCCACCCACTCGTAGAAAAACAGACGCGGGCAGTAGACAAACTCGTTGAGCATGCGCGCCGGCACCTGATCCGGCAGCTCAACTGGACGTGGACGCAGGGCGAGCGCGCGTGTCATCAGTCCTCCCCTCGCGCGTGCCTGGCAGCGCGCTCCTCGTTGGCAATGCCAATGCGCGACTGCCCCCGACGACGCTCGCTGCCGTCGACGACGATGCACGGGGCGTCGAGTGGTGAATAGGGACGCCCGAGCGACGAAATGACGCGGTCGCCGCGTCCCTCCGTGGGCCCGAGGTCCACGAACAGCACCTGATCGTCCTTGTGATGAATGACCTGTGAGAGCGCGTGCCGGCAACGTGCCAGCCCAGTGGCGTTCAGCTGGCACTCGAAGACCGAGTACTGCAGGTGATCGCCATACCCCTTCATCGTCTTCAGGACGCGACTGCGCCTGAAGTCGTCGGAGATGTCGTAGCAGACGAGGTACGTGCTGCGCATGCCTCTTCGGGCCTCTCGAAGAGATTCGGCACGAGGGGCCGGCAGCTTGAATCAGCGTGGCGAGGCCGGGATCAAGGTCATGCGCCCAGGAGCGCGGCCACATCGCGCTTAGCACGCAGGATGCGGATGATGCGGATGGGGCGCACGTCGGCGTCGTAGACAATCAGGAAGCCAACGACCGACCAGAACCGATAGGGCCGCTCTATGAGGTCACTGCGGCGATGACCAATCAGCGGCTGGCCGGCGAGCCGCTCGAACGCGGCCTCGAAGGCCCGGCTGACTCGTTCTGCCGCAGCAACACCGTCGGCGCTGACCAGATAGTCATCGATCTGCTGAAGGTCGTCCGCCGCAGCCTCCGTGACGACGTACTGAGACACGGCGTGCTACCGCGTCGACCGCCGGTCCCGGATCTCGGCCAGCACCTGGCGGCCGTCACGTAACTGCCCGGCATCGGCCTGTCGGGCACCGACTTCAATCTCATGATTGAGTTCGGCAATGACCGCGTCACGCTCGCGTTCGCGACGCTCGAGGTCTTCGACGGCCGTGCGGATCAGGTCACCCGCCGAGGCGAAACGCCCGGCGGCAACCCGTTCGCGGATGAAAGCGTCGAGGTCGTCCGGGAGGGTGACGGTGAGCGAAGAAGTGCGGCTCATGGGTTGATTGTGCCACGGGTGGCACCCGCATGTAGCCCACCGTGCCGGCGACCTGCGG
>CAZZGM010000498.1:0-2593 GCA_964653955.1 uncultured Bifidobacteriaceae bacterium
AGAACGCGCAGAAGTTGCAGCGGGCGACGCAGACGTTCGTGTAGTTGACGTTGCGATCGATGATGTAGGTGACGACCCCTTCGGGGTGCTTCCGCCGGCGAACGAGGTCGGCCATGCGGCCCAGCCACCATGTGGGCGCAGACCGGTAGAGAAACAACGCCTCGTCGGCGGTCAGCCGGCCGCCGTGTTCGATACGCGCCTGCAGCTCGTCCAGGGAGTAGGTCATGGGAAACACCGCAAGGGTCGCTGGGCGGGAGCCAGCCCCAACTCGACGGCCAGCGCGTGGAACCGGGCCACGCCGGCCATCTCACGTTCGCCGAGGCCGTATCTGAGGGTATCACGCAGGTATCCGAGTGTACGGCCCGCCAGCGCGGGGTGCGCCCGGTCTGCCTCCCCGGCAATCTGCTCCACATCGGCCAGACCGCCATCGCGTGCCGCCTGCAGCACCGACACCTGTTCGGCATCCACCGCGCCCGGCTGCCCGGTCCACATGGCATAGATGAACGGCAGGCCGGCAAACGCCTGCCACGCTTCACCAAGGTCGATCTTCAGGACGCCCAGACGATCCGGATCCACCAGGAGTGCCGTATCACCAATGACGAGCGCCGCATCGTTGTGCGCGAGCATGTCGTCCACCGCCGGTTCGGCAGGCGTAAAGACCGGATCGATCGACCACGACTTCGCGCACAGAATCCGTGTCAGCGCGGCCGACGTCCGCGAACTGGTATCGAGCGCCAGCGTTCGCACCTGCTCGATCGGACGACGGGTGAAGATGGCGACGGACTGAACGGGACCATCCGACCCGATGGCCAGGTCCGGCACGACGCGGTAGTCGCCGTTGAGGTACTCGATGGCCGGGATCAGGCCGAGGTCGACCTCGCCGTCGTGCACCAGTCGCGCGCACACGGCCGGCACGTCGAATCGCAGACTGAACAGGTCCGGACGCCGGTCGAGACCGTACACCAGCGGCCTGGTGTTCAGGTACGACACCGCGCCAACGCGGGCCGGCTTCATAGCGGCTGGCCATCCTCGACCGGACGAAATCCGGCGGCTTCGATGTTGCGGCGCACGTCGGCCACGCTCGCGCGCCGGTGCCCCAGCGCTTCCTCGTCTCTCGGAGACACGCCGTCGAGGTGATTGGCGCCAAACGTCAGGGCGACCTGCGCGAGTTTGGGACCGTACTGCTGCCAGTCGACGCCAATGACCGGCACCGCCGGCAGCGCCAGGCGCGCCAGCGCCACCATCTTCACGTCGTGATAGCCGGTCGTCGGCGCTGTCACCGACTGCTCGCGCGCCAGGGGGGCAAACGCCTGCACCTGCGGGCACGCGTCCACGAGCGCGCGCACGGTCATCAGCCGCGATACACGTTCCCCATCTCCCGAACGCCGTACCGACAAGGTCGCCACCGGCAGACCGCCACGGTACACCGCCATCAACTGAGCAGCCGACACTTCGTCGACTGCGGCTTCGGCAAACGCATCGAGACCGGCCGCGCGCAGAGCGGCGGCGACCTCCTCGAGCGAGGCCCAGCCGCGCGCCTCGACATCGGTGACCGAAAATCCGGTGAGTCGCCGGTCCCCGCCAGCCGCCGCACGTGCCGCCTTCACCAGTGCGACCGTCTCCGCCAGCGTGGCCGCAGGCTCCACGAGGCGCACTTCATGACTGGCGGCCAGTTCCTGTTCCGGCGGCGTGTCGGCACCGGACTTCAGCGTCAGCACACGTGTATACCGCACACCATCGCCGACACGCGCCCGGCGTGCCTCGTCGGCCAGCATGCCCAGCGACAGCACGTCGGCGGCATCGAGTTCCTGCAGTTCCGCTTCGCTCAGCCGCTCGCCGGCGCGGGCCCGTTCGGCAATGGCGGTGTTGATTTCCAGCTCGATCATGACGTTCCTTCACCCCATCCGGGACACGATGTCGTTGGCCAGCACCAGCGCGGCACGTCCCTGCGCCCCGGTCACGCCCGGTTGCCGCCGTTCGCGAACCGCCTGGACGAAGTCCGCAAGCTCACACCGCAACGGTTCGTCGCGCTGGACGTCGATCTTGCCCCCGTCGATGCGCGGCATGCCGCCAGGCTGCGGCACCAGCCGCCAGGCCTCGACCTCCTGCGCGCGATAGTCGATGGACAAGTACGAGTTGGGCTGGAAGAACCGGATCTTCCGCACCTGATCGCGCGAGATGCGGCTGGCGGTGAGGTTGGCAATGCACCCGTTCGCAAACTTCACTCTGGCGTTGGCGATATCCACGCGCGGCGTCAGCACCGGCACGCCCACCGCTTCGATACCAGCCACCTCGCTGCCCACGAGCTCCAGCACCAGCCCGATGTCGTGAATCATGAGGTCGAACACCACGTCGATGTCGAGGCTGCGTTCGGGGAATGTGCCCAGCCGGTGCACCTCGATGAACCGCGGCGTGTGAATGAGCGGACGGGCGGCCTGCACGGCCGGATTGAAGTGTTCGATGTGCCCGACGGCAAGGGTGACGCCCGTACGTTCCGCGGCCGCCAGCAGCGCATCGGCCTCGGCTACCGAGCGCGTCAGGGGCTTCTCCACCATGACGTGAATACCGGCCGCCATCAGCGGCAGCGCCACGG
>CAZZGM010000499.1:0-2585 GCA_964653955.1 uncultured Bifidobacteriaceae bacterium
CCTCGACAACCTGTGGATTGAGGTCAACGACGATGCCTACCCGAATGGGGTGGTGGGCAAACGCGTGGTCTACCACATGGAAGAGCGGCCGCGCGTCAAGATTGTCGACTACACCGGGTCCACGAAAGTGGAGCGAACGAAGGTCGACGAGAAGATGAAGGAGCTGGGCATCTCGCTGCGCCTCGACTCCTTCCTCGACGAAGGTGTACTGCGCCGCGTCCAGGGCATCGTTCGAGGCCTGATGGCCGAGAAGGGGTATGAGTTTGCCGAGGTGAACTCCTCGGTGGAACCGCTCCCCGGCGGTCCCAAGCTGGTGAAGGTGGTCTTCGACATCCAGGAAGGCCCGCAGGTGAAGGTGCGGACCGTCAACTTCGAGGGCAACGAGGCCATTGGTGACGGGACGCTGAAGCGGCAGATGAAGTCCACGAAGGAACACTGGTTCATGTCGTGGATGACGGGCCGCGGCAAATACCAGGAGGCGGCGTTCGAGGAGGATGCCGATCGGCTGATCGAGTTCTACCGCAACCGCGGCTATGTGCAGGTGCGCGTCGGGCAGCCGGAGCTGAAGGTTCTCGAAGACAGTCCGGACAATCAGACGCGCTGGGTGCAGCTCGACATCCCGGTCGACGAAGGTCCCCGCTACCGGGTGGGCGACTTCGACTTCGACGGCAACGACGTCATCAAGGCGGAGTTCCTGCGTCCGCTGTTCAAGCTCAAGCCGGGTGACTGGTACAGCGAGCGGCGTATCCGCGAAGGCCTGATCAAGTCGCGTGAGGCTTATGGCGGCGGCGGTTATTTCGAGTTCACGGGATACCCGGACCTTTCGTTCCAGGATGCCGCCGAGGGGCCCATTGCCGGTCCGGCCGAGCCCACCGTCAACGTCGTGATGCGCCTCACCGAAGGCGAGCAGTATTTCGTCAACCGCATCACCTTCACGGGCAACACCACCACGCGCGACAACGTGGTGCGCCGCGAGATGCGGCTGTTCGAGGGCGGCGTGTTCAACACGGAGGCCCTCAAGTTCAGCATCCGCCGGCTCAATCAGCTCGGCTACTTCAAGCCCATCGAAGAGCAGGGCACGCAGGCCGTCGACGTCCAGAAGACCGAAGGGTCGACCAGCGAGGTCGATGTCACGCTGAAGCTCGAAGAGCAGAACCGCAACCAGTTGACGTTCGGCGCGGGCGTCTCGCAGTGGGAAGGGTTCTTCGGTCAGATGTCGTTCCAGACGGCCAACTTCATGGGCCGCGGCGAGTCGCTGACTGTGTCGGCACAGGTCGGGTCGCGCGCCGAGAACTACCAGCTGGCGTTTACCGAACCGTTCCTGTTCGATCGTGCCATCACGGGCGGCTTCGACATCTACAAGCGCACGATGCGCTTCCTCGGGCAGTTCACGCAGGAGTCCACGGGTGGCAGCCTGTCGACCGGTGTTCCGCTGAGGAACTTCTCGCGGATGTTCTTCACCTACAGCTACGAGAACGTGCGCGTCTCGGAACTGAACCCGTTCTACAACAACCCGCTGCTGACGGCGAGGAACCCGTACCTGGCCGACTCACTGCTGCTGGGCGCCGGCGGCAAGCGGACCATCAGCAAGGTCACGCCGAGCTTCATCCACAACGCCATCGACAACCCCATCTTCCCGAATGTCGGGCGCCGCGTGACGGCCAACGTGGACATCGCGGGCGTGGGGGGCAATACACGATTCGTCAAGCCGCGTTTCGAAGCGGTGCAGCTGTGGCGTCACACACCGCGTACCACCTTTGGTGTGCGCGGGCAGGTGGAGTACATCCGCACCTACGGCGGCACCCTGGCGCCGCCGCTGTTCGAGACGCTGTTCCTCGGCGGTGAATACAGCATTCGCGGTTTCGACATCCGTTCCATCGGCACGCCGCGCGACCTGTCGACGGGCCTCGTGGTCGGCGGCAACAAGAGCCTGCTGTTCAACGCCGAATACATGATTTCGATTGCCGGGCCGGTACGCCTGATCCTGTTCTACGACGCCGGTCAGGTGCGCGAGCAGGGGCAGCCGTTTGCGATGAAGGAAGACATCATCGAGATGGTGCCGCCGCCCGGACCGGGTCTCAGGGATCCGCTGATTGGCAGCATTCTGATCGATCCGAACGCACCCGATCCCGAAGCGCGCGTCATCGGTGAACGCAGCGCCTTCAAGACGTCGACGGGCGCCGAGATCCGGTTCTTCATGCCGGTGCTCAACGTTCCGTTCCGTCTGATCTTTGCGTACAACCCCCAGCGCGGGGGCATCTACATGAACAACCTGCGTCCGGCGAGGGCCTTCCAGTTCCGCTTTGCGGTGGGGTCGACGTTCTGATGCCGCGTCAGGGATGGACGACGGTGATGGTGTAGGCGGCCGGGCCGGACAGCTGGCCGGCGTCGTAGATGCGGACGCAGAGATCACCGGTCGTCGTCGCCACGCCGAGGAGCCCGGTGTTGAGCGTGGCTTCGTCGGCGGCCGTCACCACGGTGCAACTGGTGCCGTTCCATGCGCCGAGCGACAGGCCGACGGTGGCGTCTTCGCGATGTCACGGCCGTCATCACGGCCCTCGATCCCGAAGACGCCACCGTCGGCC
>CAZZGM010000500.1:0-2579 GCA_964653955.1 uncultured Bifidobacteriaceae bacterium
CCGCCACGGCCACGGCCGCCACGTTGCCGCCGAGTGTGGTGAACTGCGCCTCCTGGACGGCACTCACCTGCCCGTCCGGATAGAGCACCACCACGCGCGTGCGCGGCACGCCGAAAAACGCCTGTGCCACGGCGCCCCCCGTGTCGCCCGACGTCGCCACGAGCACGGTGAGTGGCGGCGCATCCGCGGGATGAACGTGCGACATCAGCCGCGCCAGCACGCGCGCCCCGACGTCCTTGAACGCGAAGGTCGGGCCGTGAAACAGCTCGAGCACGGCCAATCCGGCGTCCAGATGCACCACCGGCACCGGAAAGTCCAGGGCGTCGTTCAGCAGCTCCCGCAGCGCCGGCTCCGGCAGCTCGTCACCAAGGAGCGGCCGCAGCATGGCCAGCGCCACCTCGGGCAGCGGCCGCCCTGCCAGGGCTGCCCACTGCTGTGCCGGAATCGCCGGCAGCCGCTCGGGCACGTACAAGCCGCCGTCAGGAGCCAGGCCCGCCAGCAGCGCATCACGAAACGGCACGGCCGGCGCGGTTCCCCGCGTGCTGATGCACTTCACGGCGTCACCACCCGCGCACCGGCACGTCCGACGAGCGACACGTAGAGGTCGCTGCCGACATCGTTGCGCGCGTCGAAGGCCTGCTGCATGGCGCGGCCGGCCGCGCGCGCCTCGTCTATGGATGAAGCCAGCGCAAAAATGGAAGGACCGGAGCCCGACAGCGAACACCCGAGCGCCCCCGCGGCCACAGCCGCCGCCTTCACGTCCGCGAATCCCGGCACCAGCACCGCCCGCTTCGGCTCGACCACGGCATCCACGAGTGAGCGCGACAACAACGCGCGATCACCGGTAAAGAGCGCCGCCACCAGCGCGCCGAGATTGCCCCACTGCTCGACGGCCGCGCGAAGCGGCACCGTGTCGCCCAGCAGCGCCCTCGATTCGCCCGTGTTGACGCTCATGCGCGGGTGCAGCAGCGCGCATGCCAGCCCGTCGGGCACGGGCAGACGTACCACGTCGGGTGGCGTCACCGCGCGCGCCAGCACGAAGCCACCCAGCAACGCCGGCGCCACGTTGTCGGGATGCGGCGCACCGCAGCCGGCCTGCTCGCCCGCCATGGCGCACGCCAGCAGCACGTCGCTGCCGACGGGGCGCCCCAGCAGTTCGTTGGCCGCCACCACCGCCGCCACGGCACTGGCGCCGCTCGATCCAATGCCGCTTTCGAGCGGCAACCCCTTGTGAATCGTCAGCGCCACGCCGCGCGTCGTCTGGAGGTAGTCGACCAGCGCCTGCACGGCGGCGCCGGCCGTGTTGCGCGACACCTCGCGCGACAACCGGCCCCCGTCCCCGACGATGTCGGTGATCGTGACGCCGGGGGTGTCGGATGGTGCGGCAAACACGACGTCGCCAGGCTCATCGAGGGCAAACCCCAGGACGTCGAAGCCGCAGGCCACGTTCGACACGGTGGCGGGGGCGTAGGCGGCCACGCTCATGAGCAGCGGCCGCAGGATGGATGATTCACGAGCGAGGAGTACATGAGCAATTGATCATTGTGATGGGGGCACGGGGTGATTGACAATCGGGAATCGACCCATGAGCACGAACGAACGTATTCCCGCCATCAAGGTCCTGCTGCTTCCCAAGGACACCAACGCCCTCGGTACCATCTTCGGCGGCGTCATCCTCTCTCACATCGACCTGGCGTCCGCCGTCGAGGCCCGTAAGGTGGCGCCCCACCGCTACGTCACGGCCGCCATGCGCGAGGTCGAGTTCCACGCCCCTGTCTTCGTCGGCGACCTCGTCAACTTCTACACGGAAACGCGGCGCATCGGGCGCACCTCGGTGACCGTGGGCGTGGAGGTGGAAGTGGAACGCTGGAGCGCCGACCATCACGGCGAACGCGTGAAGGTGACCGAAGCGGAGGTGGTGCTCGTGGCGATCGACGCCCAGGGCCGGCCGCAGCCCGTCATCCCGTCGTAACACGGCGGCGGCCGGGGCATTTTTTCGTTCGTGTTTCGCCCCGTGGCGTTTATTCTGTTTTTCCGAAGATGAGCACATTGACAGGCGGTCGCCTGACGTCAGACCTGACTCCGGGTTCGGCGGCGTGGTCCACTACCGAAGCTGCGGAGCTGTACGACGTGCCGCGCTGGGGACAGGGCTACTTCTCGGTCAACGACGCCGGCCACCTCCAAGTCCACCCCACCAAGGATCCGGCGCGCGGCGTCGATCTCAAAAACCTGGTCGATCGCCTGCAACTGCGCGGCCTGGCCGTGCCAATCCTCCTGCGCTTTACCGACCTGCTGAAACATCGCCTGGGCGAAATCCATGCCGCGTTCCAGCAGGCGACCACGCAGCACCAGTACCAGGGCCGCTACTGCTGTGTCTATCCGATCAAGGTGAACCAGCAGCGGCAGGTGGTGGAGGAAGTCCTGAGGTTCGGCGCGCAGTACAACTTCGGTCTCGAAGCGGGCAGCAAGCCCGAACTGCTGGCCGTGGCCGCGCTCGCCACCAACGACACGCCCATCATCTGCAACGGCTTCAAGGACTTCGAGTTCATCGAGATGGCCATGCTGGCCCAGAAGATGGG
>CAZZGM010000501.1:0-2568 GCA_964653955.1 uncultured Bifidobacteriaceae bacterium
CGCGGGCACACTGGCAGTGACCGCCGGCTACGAGATGCGCGAGCGGAACGTTACCGGTGGCGGCACTCGGCCGGAGCGCCTGCGCGGTGCCGTCGTGACGCCTGAGATGTTCGATGTGCTGGCCACGCGGCCCGCGCTCGGTCGGCCGTTCCAGGAGGCGGACGCGCTCGAAGGAGCCGCGCCCGTGGTGATTCTGACCGATGCGTTGTGGCGGTCCCACTTCGGCGCGCACGCCGACATCGTCGGCCAGCGCGTGGAACTGGATGGCGTCCAGACGGAAGTGGTGGGCGTCATGCCAGCCCGCTTCGCGTATCCCGACCCCGAGACACGGTTGCTGCTGCCGTTGTGGCTGGATCCGGCGCGCGGTTTCGGGACGTTCGGCACCAGGCTCGTGGCGCGGCTGGCTCCAGGCGCCAGTGTCGAATCGGCGCGCGCGCAAATCGACGAACTGCAGCGGCGGATACCCGAGCGCTTTCCGGACATGACCGCCGAGATGCTGCAGCGTTTTGGTTGGGCCGTCACCGTCGAACCACTGCGTGCGAGTGTCGTGCGAGACGTGGCACCCGCGCTGTGGTTCCTGTTGGCCGCCATCGGCCTCGTACTGCTGGTGGCGGCAGCCAATGTCGCCAACCTGTTCCTCGTGCGTGCCGAATCGCGTCAGCGGGAAATTGCGGTGCGCGCTGCTCTGGGGGCCGGCCGCGGGCGTATTGCCGCGGCATTCCTTGGCGAAAGCCTGGTGCTGGCCCTGGCCGGTGGTCTGGCGGGTCTGGTACTGGCCGCCGCCGGCACACGGTTGCTCGTGACGTATGGTCCGGCACACCTGCCGCGCCTTCACGAGGTGAGCATGGATGGCGCGGTGCTGGCCGTGGGCGGTGTCATCACGATGCTGACGGCGCTCCTGTTGAGCGCGTTGCCGACGTCGTCTCTTGGCCGTCAGTCGTTCGTGGCCCTGCTCCGGGATGGCGGCCGCAGCAGCACGGTGGGCCGCGGCCGTTATCGCACGCGGCAACTGCTCGTGGCCGGGCAGGTGGTGTTTGCCGTGGTTCTACTGGTCGGGGCCGCGCTGATGGTGCAGAGCCTCATGCACCTGCGGGCGCTGGATCCTGGTTTCCGTATCGATGGTGTCCTGACGGCTGGTGTCAGCGCCGGTCCTCAGCCGGACCGGCTCCGCCAGGCGGCGTTCTATCAGCGCGTGCTCGACGAGGTCTCGGCACTGCCGGGTGTGACGTCCGTCGGCGGTGCCACGAGCCTGCCGATTGCCGCCACCAGCATGAGCGGCTCCAACTTCGCGATTGAAGGGCGTCCCCGCACGGACGATCAGGTACCACCGGTGACGATGTATCACGCGATCATGACCGGCTACTTCGAGACGCTGGGGATTCCACTCCGCGCGGGACGGTTACCCGAGCGCGCGGACATCGAACGTGCGCGGCCGGTCGTGTGGGTGAACGAGAGTTTCGTCGGCAGTTTCATGGACGGGCGCGCGCTGGGCGAACGCATCCGCATTGGCGACGACGAGACCTGGCTGGAGATTGTCGGGATTGTCGGCGATGTCCGCACGTTCGGCTTGCGTGAAGAGAGTCGTCCGATGGCCTACCTGCCGCCAACGACCTCCGTGCGGGCCATCAACTTCGACGTGCTGCAGGTGGTGATGGCAACGAGCGGTGTCCCTTCGTCGCTCGCGCCCCTGCTGCGGCCGGCGGTCGATCGTGTCGACCCGTCGGTTCCTCTCACATCCACGCGGACGATGACCGAGATCGTGTCGACGTCGCTGGCGCAACTGTCGTTCGTCATGACGCTGGTGACCATTGCCGCCATCGTCACGCTGCTGTTGGGAGCTGTCGGTCTCTATGGCGTGATCAGCTTCATTGTCAGTCAGCGGACCGGTGAGATTGCCGTGCGCATTGCCCTGGGGGCGCAGCCGCGTGACGTGCGCACGATGGTGCTGCGGCAGGGGCTGGTAGTGGTGGCGGCCGGTCTCGTTGTCGGTCTGGTAGCAGCGGCGGGCGTGGCCGGGCTGTTGCGGTCGCAGTTGTTTGGCGTATCGGGGCGTGATCCCCTGACGTTCGCCAGTGTCGCCAGCCTGCTCATGGCGGTGAGTATCGTGGCCGTGTACCTGCCGGCGCGGCGGGCATCGGCTGTCGATCCGGTACGGGCGTTTCGAGAGGAACTGTAGGAGCGGGCGCGGCCGGGCAACCACGTGCCGGCTGGCCGGGGAACGGCGGGTGCAGTTCGGACGGCTTCCGGCCGATATGGCCACCATGGCCATGCCCCGACTCCTTTCCGCCACGCTTGTCAGCCTCCCGCTGCTCGTGACCGCGAACCCGGGGTTCGCGCAGCAGACCCCGCCGACGCTCTCGCTGTCGCACGACGTCTCCGCGCCGGGTGCGGTCGTCACGGCCACCATTACCGGTGTCCCCGGGCAGCACTACGCACTCCTGGGAAGCACGATGGGCGCCGGATATTCGCACGCGGGAGTCGCCCTGGCGCTCGGTGCGGATGTCGTCGTCATCGCGTCGGGCGTGTTCGACGGCACGGGAATCGCCTTCGTCTCCGGTGTGCCGCCGT
>CAZZGM010000502.1:0-2566 GCA_964653955.1 uncultured Bifidobacteriaceae bacterium
GTTAACCGACCGGAAGCGTAACACTGCGCGCGCCGCACGGTCAAGTTACCCCCGACGCTACCCGCTGATCTTGATGCTCAGCTCGCGCAGCTGCCGCGGGTCTACCGTGGACGGAGCGTCGCACATCAGGTCCACGGCCTGCGTGGTCTTGGGGAACGGAATCACCTCGCGGATGGAGGTCTCTCCCGCCAGCAGCGCGCAGATTCGATCCAGGCCCAGCGCCAGGCCGCCGTGCGGCGGCGTGCCGTATTCGAGCGACTCCAGGAAGAACCCGAAGCGGTGCTTTGCGTCCTCGTCCGACAGCCCCAGCAGGCGGAACACCGTGGCCTGCGTCTCGCGGTCGTGGATACGGATGCTGCCGCCGCCCAGCTCCCAGCCGTTGAGGATGACGTCGTAGGCCTTGGCCAGCACCGAGCCCGGGTCGGACTCGAGCCGCGCCAGGTCTTCTTCACGCGGCGCCGTGAACGGGTGGTTGATCGAATCCCAGCGCTTCTCGTCCGCGTTCCAGCCAAACAACGGGAAGTCGGTGACCCACAGCAGCTCCCACTTCCCTTCGGGAATGAGGTTCGCCTGTTTTGCCACCTGCAGACGAAGCTGCCCCAGGAACTTCGACGCGGCATCCGGAGCGCCCGACGCCAGCACCAGCAGATCGGCCGGCGTGGCCCCCGCCTGCTCCAGCGCCTGGCGCGTGGCATCGTCACCGATGGCCTTGACGGAGCACTGCACGCCCTCGGCCGTGTAGCGCGCCCAGATGAGCCCACCGGCGCCCAGTTGCCTGGCCTGTTCCACCAGGCCGTCCACCTCGCGCCGCGAGTACCCGCCGGCGCCAGGGATGACAAAGCCGCGGACCGTGCCGCCGTGCTCGATGGCCTCGCGGAAAATACCGAACGGCGACTGCTCGAAGATGCCGCGGAAGTCCTGAATCTCGAGACCAAAGCGCAGGTCTGGTTTATCGGATCCGTACTTCGCCATGGCCTCGGCGTACGGCATCCGCCGGAACGGCCGCTGAATCTCGACGCCGATTTCGCGGAAGCACGCGGCCAGCGCGCCTTCCACGATCTCGAACACGAGCGACGGCGTGGCAAACGCCATTTCGAGATCGACCTGCGTGAACTCGAGCTGACGGTCGGCGCGCAGCGCCTCGTCGCGGAAGCAGCGGGCAATCTGCACGTAGCGGTCGAAGCCGGCAATCATCAGGATCTGCTTGAAGATCTGCGGCGATTGCGGCAGCGCGTAAAACTCGCCCGGATGCACACGGCTCGGCACCAGGAAGTCGCGCGCGCCTTCGGGCGTCGACTTCGTCAAGATGGGCGTCTCGATGTCGTAGAAGCCCTGCTCGTCGAAGTACCGCCGCAGCGCCATCGTGATGCGGTGCCGCAGGCCGATATTGTGCTGGAGCTGCGAGCGCCGCAGATCCAGATACCGGTAACGCAGGCGCGTCTCTTCCGAGACGTTCTGATCTTCGGCAATGGAGAACGGCGGCGTCCGCGCTTCGTTCAGGACGCGGATTTCCGACGCGCGCACCTCCACCTCACCGGTCGGCACGTTGAGGTTCACCGTGTCGGCCGAACGCCGTTCGACCACGCCAAGAATGGCGACGACGAACTCGGAGCGCAGCCGCTTGGCACGTTCGAGCAGCGCCTCGTCGCCTTCGACAATCACCTGCGTGATGCCGTGCCGGTCGCGCACGTCGAGAAACAGAAGTGCGCCGAGGTCGCGCACGCGGTGCACCCATCCGAGGAGCACCACCGATAGGTCGACGTCGGATGGACGAAGTGCGCCGCAGGTGTGCGTACGCGCCAGATTGCCGAGTTGCTCTGCCATTGCTGATTGCCGACTGATGTCAGCGGCCCGCCAGGGCCGCCTTGATGATGCGGGCCGCGTCCGCCCGCGGAACCCGCTGCTGCGTGCCGCTGCCCAGATCCTTCACGGTCACCAAGCCTTCGGCTGCCTCTTCGTCACCGACGACGGTGACGAACGGCAGGGCCTGGCTGGCCGCGTATTTGAACTGCTTACCAAGCTTGTCGGCGTCCGGATACACCTCGACGCGCAAGCCTCCCGATCGTAACTCGGCCGCGAGCTGCAGCGACGCCTCAACGTCATCGAGATTCCAGATGGTGACCATGACCTCCGCGGGCCGCGTGCGCACGTCCGGCGGGAACATGTCCCGCTCGCCCATCACCACCAGGATGCGCTCGAGGCCCAGCGAAATACCGCAGGCCGGCACGTCCTGGCCAAGGAACATCCCGATGAGGTTGTCGTAGCGGCCGCCGCCACCGAGGCTCCCGGCCAGGTCGGCCACCGCCACCTCGAAAATGGCACCGGTGTAGTACGAGAGGCCGCGTGCCAGGGACGGATCCAGACGTACGTGGCGCCCGGCCGAGCCCGTCGCGGTCAGGCGCACGATATCGCCCAGTTCCGCCAGCGCCTCGTCCCGCCGCCCGCCGAGCAACGCCGACAACCGGCCAAACACCTCGCCGTTGAACACGGTGGCATCGGCACCAGACTGCTCGCCGGCGGCCGCTACCGCCGCCACGGCACCCGGGCCGGCGGGGTGGAGGGCGGC
>CAZZGM010000503.1:0-2562 GCA_964653955.1 uncultured Bifidobacteriaceae bacterium
AGCTTGCCAATGGTGAGCGCGTTGACCACCCACGACGACTGCTTCACGCCGCGCACGTTGATCCACGTGACGGCCGCGGTGAGCACGGTGATGAGGATGCCCCGCCCCGGGCCGCCGGCCAGCGCCGGCCAGTAGAACGCCAGCGCGAGCGCCAGGCCGTTGGCCACCGATGCCTGGCTGGAGACGCGGGTGAACCACATCATCCAGCCCACCTCGAAGCCCGCGAAGCGGCCAAACGCCACGCGTGCCGGCAGGTACGGCCCACCCGTCCGATCGAAGCGGCTGCCCACCTCGGCGAAACAAAGCGCGATACACAGCGACAGCAGGCCGACGCCCAGAAACGCCGCGGGGCCCCACGGGCCCACCAGCCGCGCCACATCCGCCGGCAGCAGGAAGATAGCGGAGCCAATCACCTGATTGACGCCAATGGCCGTGAGGTCCCAGCGCCCCAGCGTGCGTCTCAGTTCGGTCATGCGCCGCCCTCCACGCCAGCCAGGCCGCCGGGGTGCATCACCTCGCCACCCAGTCCGCGTACAACTCCGGGCGGCGATGTTTCAGGAACAGCCGCCGGGCATGCGACCGCTCGCCCGCCGACAGGTCGATGTCCGTCACCAGCACGTGATCTTCGCCCAAGGGTGCGCGCGCCATCACGTTGCCGTCCGGATCGCACACGAACGACTCGCCCGCAAACGTCACGCACTCCTCGGCGCCGACGCGGTTGCACAACGCGACGTGATAGCCGTTCTGGAACGCGGCCACGCGCATCTCGCCTTCGTACAACCCCTCGGGCCACTCACCCACCGCCCCGGCCTGCGGCACCACCACGAGGTCCGCCCCAGCCAGCGCCAGGGCCCGCATGTACTCGGGGAAATGCCGGTCGTAGCAGATGGCAATACCAATCCGCCCCACGCGCGTGTCGTAGACAGGGGCGCCGGTATCGCCGGGCACGTAGTACCCCTGCTCGTGGAAACACGGGTAGTCCGTGATGTGCACCATCCGTGTGACGCCCAGCAGCTCGCCGTCGGCGTCGATGACGGGTGAGCTGTCGAACGTCCGATCGCCGTCGCGCTCGAACAGGTTGAGCAGCACGACCATGCCGAGTTCGCGTGCCTTCTGACGAAATGCGGCGACGGTCGGGCCGTCCACGGGCTCGGCCAGTGCCAGCACGTCATCACCAGCGGGCCGCTGCGGATGGAACCACTCGAACGCCAGTTCGGCAAAACAGGCCGCTTGCGCTCCGGCGCGGGCGGCCGTGTCGAGGGCCTCGAGGCCGCGGCGAACGTTGTCGGCCTTGTCGGGAGTGGCGTGCTGCTGAATGAGAGCGAGGCGCATGCGGGAGGTAGTGTATGTCCATTGGCCGCAGCACGGCCGGGTTTCGAGAGCGCGATATGATCGGCCACTCTGGGAGGCAGCCGGTGATGATGCGAGTGGTACGAGCGGGGATGGTGGCGGTGGCCGTGGCGGCCGCCGGCCTGGCGGTGCCGGTGGCACAGGAACCAACACCTTACAAACTGGGACGCTTCCAGCACGACGGCCGCGTGTTCCTCGGCATGGTGCTCGAAGGCGGCATGGTCATCGACATCAACCGGACCATTGCCGGAACGCCCGCGTCTCTCGAAACGCTCATCACCAACTGGGACGCGCCAACCGCGGCGCGCCTGGCCTCGGTGGCGTCCGACTCACTGTCCAATCCGCCGGCTTCGGCCCTCAAGGTCGAACAGTTGAAAGCGCTGCCGCCCATCACGGCACCGAAGGTGCTGCTGAGCACGGCCGTCAACTATCAGGAACATGCCGTCGAGATGCGCAGCACCACGACAACGGCCGCCGACGCGGCGTCGGTGGATCCGAAAGTCGCCGAAGGCATCCCGGGCTACTGGGAGCGCCAGCCGGGCGACACGCGCCACAATCCCTACTTCTTCGTAAAGGCCAACAGCGCCATCACCGGCCACGGCGACCCCATCATCATCCCGAAGGGCCGCGACCGCATCGACTGGGAATGCGAGATGACGGTGGTCATCGGCAAGACGGCTCGGCGCGTGTCGCGCGAGAACGCCGCGGAGTATATCTTCGGCTACACCACCATGAACGACGTGTCCGATCGAGGCGGGCGCGCGGACGGGCGTCACGGCTCGGACTGGCAGCTTGGCAAGAGCCACGACACCTTCGCGCCGCTCGGACCGTACGTGGTGCCGCGGCAGTTCGTCCCGAACCCGCAGTCCCTCAGCGTGCGTTTCATGCTGAACGACACGCTGATGCAGGACTCGAACACCGACCGCATGACGCACACCGTGTTCGAACTCGTCGAGTACGCCTCGAACATGATGACGCTCCACCCCGGCGACCTCATCTCGACCGGCAGCCCGGCCGGCGTGGGCACGGCCCGGTCCACGCCCGTCTACTTCAAGCCCGGCGACCGCTCCACGTGCACCATCGAGTCGATTGGCACTCTCTACAACCCCGTCGAGGCCGAGCCGTAACGGTCACGCCACACACTGCCCACTCCGGCTAGAATCGAACCCATGCCTGCCACCACCCGCCTCGTCGGCATCGTCCTCATGATCA
>CAZZGM010000504.1:0-2562 GCA_964653955.1 uncultured Bifidobacteriaceae bacterium
GGCCGGCCTCACCGTGCTGGCCCTCACTCCCAACGGCACGGCCCAGCCGCTCCCATCCCTCTCACCCGTGCCCGCGCGCGTGGCGCTGCTGGCCGGAGCCGAAGGCACCGGACTCTCTGTCGAGGCGCAGGCGGCAGCCGACCTGGCTGTGACCATTCCCATGACGACCCGCGGCGCCGACTCGTTGAACGTCACCACGGCCATGGCCATCGCCCTGTACCATGTAGGTATGGGTGTGCTGGCGTGAACGGCGAAATTGAATCGGGTGTCCTGAACTTCATCATCGACCGGCTGCAAATCGAGGACGAGTGGTTCGAGTGGCTGGGCCGCGGCTTTCGCTGGTGGGCGGGCGGACTCGCGCAGACGATCAGGCTGGCGCCGCCGCGCGAGTTGCACGGCGTGCAGGTGTCCACGCTGCACGTGTCCACGGACCTGCTCACCGACGTCACCATGAGTACCGCCACGTGGCAGCGGCTGGCCGCCATGAACCGTCTGGCCACGCTGAGTGCCTATCTGGCCGACACCGGCGCCGGCACCATCCGCCTGCACGCATCGGTGACGATGACGGCCGACAACTGGCCGATGGCGCGAACGCTTGTTCTCCACGCCGCCGCACTGCAGGTCGCCGACGCGCACGCCGAAGCACACGAACTCGCGAGAGTCTTCGGTGCACGCGTGAACGAGACGGCGCATCCCGAACGTGGCCCGCGCACCAATCCGGACGAGATGCTGGGCGTCATCGAGGTCTATCAGCAGCGCGGCCAGCAGCCGGCGCCTTACAGCACCGAAGACATTGCCGCACTGGTCCACCTCGAACCGCGGCCCTGGCTGCTGGCCGCCAACGAACCGGCGCGGCTCGTGGCCGATCTCGCGTTTGCCGACAATCAGCCGGCGCGGCTGGAACTGGATGCCTCACAGGTGCACCCGGCGCTCGGCTCCGGACTGCAGATGCGGCTGTGGCTCCCTCTCGAACCAGACGCCGCTATCGCGCAGCGCCTCAACGCCAACGAGGCCACGCAACCCGATGCGCATCACCTGGGCGCGTGGTGCCTGGACGAGGACAACGGTCTCGGCTTCGCGACGTTCATTCCATCGGCCGCCTGCCTGCCAGACCTGCCCAACACGCTCATCTATCACGCGGCGGGCCGCAACGAGTGGGCCCGCGAGGTGCTCTTCCCGCAGTAAACGCCGCTATGCCCAGTCGAGTGCGCGGGTGACGGCCTTCCGCCATCCCGCGTACAACCGCTCGCGCTGGTCGGCCGGCATCTGCGGCCAGAACTCCCGGTCGAGCGCCCAGTTTCTCCGCACGTCGTCCAGGCCCTGCCAGTAGCCGACGGCCAGTCCCGCGAGATACGCCGCACCCAGAGCCGTCGTCTCGCCAACCACCGGACGCCGCACCGGGGCGTTCAACATGTCCGCCTGGAACTGCAGCAGCTGCGCATTGGCCGCGGCACCGCCATCCACCTTCAGTGTGGACAGCGGCAGGCCCGACTCCTGCTGCATCACCTCCAGCACGTCGCGGGTCTGGTAGGCCATGGCGTCCACGGCCGCGCGGGCAATGTGTGCCATCTTCGTGTTGCGTGTGATGCCCACCACCACGCCGCGCGCCCGCGGATCCCAATACGGCGCGCCCAGACCGACGAACGCCGGCACGAGATACACGCCATCGGTGTCGGCGACTTCGGCCATCAGCGCTTCGACATCGGCCGACGCCTCGATGGCCTTCAACCCGTCGCGCAGCCACTGGACGGCCGCTCCGGCCACGAACACCGAACCTTCGAGGGCGTAGGTCGTGTCGCTGCCCAGCCGCCACGCCACGGTGGTCACGAGCCCCTTCTGCGAAGGGACGGGCGTCGCGCCGGTGTTGAGCAGCATGAAACAGCCGGTCCCGTAAGTGTTCTTCGCGCTGCCGGGCTCGAAACATGCCTGGCCGAAGAGTGCCGCCTGCTGATCGCCGGCACTACCGGCAATGGGCAGCGCCGCCCCCAGCAGTTCGGGTTCCGTCGTGCCATACACCTCGCTGCACCCGCGCACCTCGGGCAACATCGCCCGCGGTACATCCAGCAGGTCCAGCAGTTCGTCGTCCCAATCCTGCGTGTGGATGTCGAACAGCAGCGTACGGCTGGCGTTGCTGATGTCGGTCACATGGCAGCGTCCACCGGTGAGGCGCCAGATGAGAAACGAATCGACGGTGCCGAACAGAATCTCTCCGCGCGCGGCACGGTCACGAAGCCCATCGGATGCATCGAGGAGATGTTTGATCTTCGTTCCCGAGAAATACGCGTCCAGCACCAGGCCGGTCTTGCGCCTGAACACGGGCTCGTGTCCCTCGGCCTTCAGTCGATCGCAGATGGGCGCCGTCACACGGCTCTGCCAGACGATGGCGTTGGCGATGGGGCGGCCGGTGGCCTTCTCCCACAGGATGGTGGTTTCGCGCTGGTTCGTCACGCCAACGGCGGCAACGTCGGCGGCGGTGATGCCGGCCCTGGCCAGCACGTCCCGCGCTGTCTGTAGCTGGCTGCTCCAGATGGCCTCGGGGCCGGGCCATGTCGAACACGACCC
>CAZZGM010000505.1:0-2501 GCA_964653955.1 uncultured Bifidobacteriaceae bacterium
GAGTCGCAGGCCACCTACGAGGACGGCCGCACGCGCCTGGTCGGCGTCAGGCTCACGGTCGACAATCGCGCCGGGCGTTCGTTCGTGGTGACGGGCAACGAAGCCGGCGTGGCTCCCAACCAGTCGGGATTCGAGATGAAGGGCGACGTGCGCATGGAGGCCAGCGATGGCCTCGTGGCCACGTCGCGCGAAGCCTCCTATGCCGACGCCGAAGGCATCGTGCGCGCGCCGGGGCCCGTACAATTCGCGCGCGGCCGCATGACCGGCACCGGCATCGGGTTCACGTTCGATCAGCAGCGCGACACCGCCTGGCTCCTGGACCGGGCGGTGGTGAAGTTCGCGGCCGACGCCGCCAGCGGTACGGGGCCGATGGAGGTGACGTCCGGCACCGCCGGCTTTGCGCGTACGGACCGTTACATGCGATTCGAGCGTGGTGTGCGGATGACGCGCGAAGGTCAGGTCATCGAAGCCGACGAGGCCATGGTCCATCTTTTCCCGGACCGTGACGAACCCGATCGCATCGAACTGCGCGGTCAGGCACGCATTACCGGCGGCGAAGGGATGGGGGCGCTGCGCGTGATGCAGGCGCGTGACATCAATCTCGATTACGGCGAAGACGGGCGCACACTGGAGCAGGCCACGCTGTCGGGCCAGTCGGCGGTGGAACTGGCGGGAACGGGCGGAGCCCCGGGGCAACAGCTCTCCAGCGAATGGATAGCCGTGGAAATGGGCAGCGATGGCGCCATTACGTCGCTGGCCGGCCGCGACAACGTCGTGCTCACGCTGCCGGCGGCAGCCGACAGCCCCGCCCGGGCCATTCGCGCCCAGCAACTCACCGGGTCGGGGGCCGCCGGGCAGGGACTCAGCGCCATGCGCTTCGAAGAACGCGTGGAGTTTCGCGAAGCCGGCGCGCGCGGCGCCGCCGGCCGTGTCGCCCGTTCGCGGCGGCTCGACGCCGAGCTCAGCCCGCAGGACGGCACCTTCCAGGTGGCACGGTTCACCGGCAGCGTGCGCTTCGAGGACGGCAGCTTTCGCGCGCAGAGCGGCGAGGCTCTCTATCGCGTGATGGATGGCGGGCTCGATTTGCGCGGCAAGGACGGCAACGCCGTCCCGTTCGTGAGTGACGACACCATGCGTATCGACGGCGACAGCATCGATGTCACCTTGTCGCCGCGGCAGATGGCGGCCAAGGGCACGGTGCGCAGCGTGCTCCAGCCGTCGGCAGCAAAAGCCGGTTCAGGGACCCAGCAGGCGCGGCGCCCGGGGTTGCTGGGCGACAATGATCCGGTGAACGTCATTGCCGACACGCTCACCTACGACGAAGCGGCGCGGAAAGGTGTCTACACCGGCAAGGCCCGCCTGTGGCAGGGTGACACGGTGATCCAGGCCGACACCATCACGCTGGACGAGACCAGCGGCGACCTCAGCGCGAAGGGCAACGTCATCACCACGCTGCCGCTCGCACCGGAGGCCGCGGACACACCGGCGCAGCCGTCAGCGGCACAGGGGAAGGCGGCGTCTGCGGGCCCGACCATCCTGCGCGCCGGCACGTTTGTCTATCGCGACGAGGCGCGGCGGGCCGTCTACGATACGAAAGCGCAGATGAACGGCGAGCAGGGCGACCTGCGTGCCGAACACATCGAGTTGCTGCTCAAGCCTGGTGAGAACGCGCTGGACCGTCTCGAGGCGCGGGGCGCCGTGCAGGTGCTGCTCGACAATCGCCAGGCGTCGGGCGCCTCACTGGTCTATCGCCCGGAGAGTGAACGGTACGAGATTACCGGTGCCCCCGGACGTTTCATCGACGAGTGCAACGAGTCCGCCGGACGCACGCTGACATTTTTCCGGTCGTCCGATCGCCTCATTATCGACGGCAACGAAGAAGTACGAACCGAAACGCGCGGGGGCAAGTGCCCCGGCGGCCCCTCCCTCTGATGTCGAGTCTCCGGACCCAGGATCTCACCAAGTCGTACGGCGGTCGCACGGTCGTGAAGGGCGTCAGCCTCGAGGTGAACTCGGGCGAGGTCGTCGGCCTGCTCGGACCAAACGGTGCCGGCAAGACGACCACGTTCTACATGACGGTCGGCCTCACCACGCCCGATTCGGGCCGCGTGATTTTCGACGGCCACGACGTCACCGACGACCCGATGTACGTGCGCGCGCGAAAGGGCATCGGCTATCTGCCGCAGGAGCCGTCCATCTTCCGCGGCCTGACCGTCGAACAGAACGTGCTCGCCATCCTCGAAACACTCCCCATGAGCAGTGCCGAGCGGCGCGAGCGCGCCAGCGAGCTGCTGGCCGAACTCGGCCTGTCGAACCTGGCCGCGTCGCCGGCCTACGTGTTGTCGGGCGGTGAACGCCGGCGCGCGGAAATCACTCGCGCGCTCGTGATGTCACCGCGCTTCATCCTGCTCGACGAACCATTTGCCGGCATCGACCCGATTGCGGTCACCGATATCCAGAAGATCATCTTTCACCTGAAGGAGAGGGGCATCGGCGTCCTC
>CAZZGM010000506.1:0-2483 GCA_964653955.1 uncultured Bifidobacteriaceae bacterium
GGGAGGCACGGACACGGGCGGCGGCACCTCTCATCGGTACCGCCACCCGCACCAGCATGGTTATGGCACCGTCACCACGATTTCGTTGGACGGCTGCGACGGGCCGCACGCCGTGAGGCTGTGCACGCGCACGTAGTAGACGCCCGGCGGCGCCTGCACCGACAACTGCGTACCACTCACCGCCAACTGCGCGAGGTTCGCCAGGCCCGGAGCGGATCCGGCGACCACGGCGTAGTTCACCGCATCGGCGGCGCGCGTCCACTGCAGGTTCACCACGCGATCGCCGCCAACGGTGGCCGACAGGTTCGATGGCATCAGCGGCGGACCGCCACACCCGACACGCACGGCAATATCCTGCGTCGGCACGCTGGTGCCGCCGGCGTTTTCGCCGCGCACGCGCACCCAATACAGGCCGTTCGGTACGGCCGGTACGACGATGCCGGTGGACGTCACGTTGGTGGTCAGAATGTTGGACGCCCCTTCCGACGAACCAGCCTCGAGCCGATAGGTCAGCACCGGACCGCCCGCCGAATTGCGCTGCCAGTTGAGCGTCACGGTGCTGCCGTTCACCTGCGAGGTCAGGCCCAGCGGCGTGGCCGGCGGATTCGACGTGTCGGGCACGATGCGGACCACCCGCCCGGGGTTCATCGTGATCATCAACAGCTCGCCGTTCGGGTCGCGGCCAAACGAGCTGATGAACCGCGGGTCTCCGAGTTCCACCTTGTGCTCCAGCACATCGACGATGCGCGCTTCAGCATTGCCGTCAATGGCCAGGCCCAGCGAATAGACGCCGCCAAAGAAGTCGGCCAGGAAGTAACGGCCGCGATAGAACGCCGGCAACGCCGATCCGCGATACACGTAGCCGCCGGTCACCGACCGGCCGATGCTGCGCGGGTAGTCCACCAGCGGTTCCTGCAGCGGCAGGTACGCCGGCTGGCGGAACGGCGACACACCGGCGTTGGGAATGGAGCCCTCGCGGATGTACCAGCCGTAGTTGCGGCCGCCGCGGCCAGCGGGCTCATAGTTCAACTCTTCACGAGTCGCCTCGCCGACATCGCCAACGATGATCGCTCCCGTCGCGCCTGGACCGAAGTCGTCAAACGACCAGCGCCAGGGGTTCCGCCATCCGAACGACCAGATTTCCGGCAGTGCGGCCACGGGATTTCCGCCAATGAATGGGTTGTCGGGCGGCACGCTGTAGCCGATGGGGTGTGAGTCGGGCACGGCCACGTTCAGCCGCAACATCTTGCCGTAGGGCAGAAACGGGTTCTGCGCGTTCACCACGGGATCGCCGCCACCGCCACCGTCGCCGAGGGCGACGTACAGGTAGCCATCCGGGCCGAAGTGCATCTGCCCGCCCTTGTGGACCGGGGTCGGCTGCGTCATATAGCGGCGGCCGTCCATCCAGACGAAGTCGAACCGAGTGGATGTGTCCAAGCGCAGCGGGTTGTCGGACTGGCGGCGGTACCGCGCCAGTACGCTGTGACCGGGACCGTTGGGCTCGGCCGTGCCGCGGCGCTTGACGAAAAACACGAACACGCGCTGCGGGTCCACCGGGTCGAACACGACGCTCAGCAGCCCCTCCTCCGTTCCCGCGGTTTCCACTTCGTCCGTGAGATCGAGAAACGGCGTCTCCTGGCGAACGCCGTTCACGACGGCAATCGCCCGGCCCGTCTGTTCCACGACAATCAGGGTGTTCGGCGCCAGTGGATCGGGCACGGCCGCAACGGGCCGATCGAATCCTTCGGCAATAACTTCGGTTCGCAGCTGCGCGGAGGCCGCAGCGGGGAGTGCCATCACGAGGCAGGTAAGAACGAGGCGACGCAGCGAATTCAGTCTCGGCATGTATGGTTGAAAGGGCCCGGTTGGGGAAATAGCGGGACCACGACACCGCCCCAGGCGCACCAGACAGGCTATCACCAGCTGGGCCGAATGCCGCTACACTTCCCTGCGTGTCGCCCCTCCGGCTGCCGGTCATCCTGTTCATTGCGAGCCTGGCCACGGCGTGTGTCGAACCCGCCACCATGGTGGAGCCTCACGCCGCGAATCAGGCGACCGGCACAACTGCCACGCCGTCCACGGCTTCGCCGCAACTGGAGTGGCACCGCGTGCGGCAAATCATCGACGGCGACACCATCACGGTCTCGGGCATCGGCACCGTCCGCCTCATTGGCGTGGACGCGCCGGAAAAGACCGGTGGCTTCCGCGAGTCCGAGCCCTTTGGTGACGAAGCCACACGCTTCATGCGCAGGCTGCTGGAGGGCCAACTCGTCGCGCTCGAGTACGACGGCGAACGCCTGGATCAGTACAAGCGCACGCTCGCGTACGTCATCCTCCAGGACGGCCGCGTCGCCAACGAGGAGATCATCCGCGCGGGTTTCGCCGAGGCGTACCGCCGCTTCACCTACCGGCGCAAGGCGGCGTTCCAGGCCCTGGAGCGCGAGGCCCGCCAGGCCCGTCGCGGCATGTGGGCCGCGCAGTAT
>CAZZGM010000507.1:0-2478 GCA_964653955.1 uncultured Bifidobacteriaceae bacterium
GCAACGCCGTCAGGAACGCGAAAAGAGGGAACGCGAGAAGAACGAACGCGCGGAGGGGGCTCGCGAAGAACGCGAGGGGCAGGAACCGGACACAGCCGGCTCACCCGTGCAAGACGGACAGGAAAAGCAAGGCGCCGAGGACAGGACCGGCAAGCAGGAGACGCCTGCCACCGGCGGGCCGCCGGCTTCAGAAAACGACACCCCCGCCACGGCCGTGCTCGAGCCGGCGTTTGTATCGTCCGCCTATTTCCTCCGGTTCAAGTTCGAAGCGGGACGCTACGGCCTGGTGGGCCGCGAAACCATCGACGGCCAATCCGTCCTGCGCATCGAGTACTACCCCGAAGAGATGTTCAACGAAGGCCGCACCCGTCCCAACCGCCGCGTGCGCGACCGCGATGCCGACGTCGAAGAGAAGATGAACAAGGTGTCGATGGTCACGCTGTGGGTGGATCCCGCGCGACAGCAGATCCTCCAGTACACCTTCGACGACATCGACATGGACTTCCTGCCCGGCCGCTCCATCGCCCGCGTGGACGATGTCAAGGCGACGATGCGGATGGGACAGCCGTTTCCGGATATCTGGCTGCCGCGCGACATCGCCATGCAGTTCAGGATGCTGCTGGCCTCCGGCCCCATCGAAGCGGCCTATCGCGTCGAGTACCTGAACTACCGGCAGGCCGGCGTCACCGTGAAGGTCAAATGACGCCAGCCGCCCTGCTGGTGTGTTGCGCGGCGCTGGTCGCGGCCCCAACGCCTGATTCAGGTCACGCCGCGCGAGCCGCGGCCCCGCCGCCCGGCCACGCCCGCCCGACACTCGCCGCCGATGTCTCTGCCAAACCTCATCGTGCAACAGGAGGATCGGCGGCGCGTCAGGTCGCTCCCCGCGTCGACACCGTCATCGTCCATGGCAACCACACCACACCCACGGCGGACGTGCTGGCCATGGCGGGCGACCTGGTGGGTCGTGACGCGACCGACGCGTTCCTGGCCGATGTGGCGGCACGGCTGCGCGCCAGTGGACGCTTCGCGGACGTGGAAGTGCGACGACGGTTCGTGTCCATCGACGACCCGGACCGCGTGCTGCTGGTGATCGTGGTCAACGAGCGTCCAGGCGTGAGCGACGACAACCTGCTGCCCGGGCCCATGGCACGGCTGGCGTCCGGCACCATGTGGATGCCGATGCTCGGCTATCAGGAAGGCTACGGCTTCACCTACGGCGCGCGTTTCAGCCTGGTGGATCGCCTCGGCCCGCGCACGCGTCTATCGGTGCCGCTCACCTGGGGTGGCGAACGCCAGGCCATGGTCGAAGTGGAGCGCAGCTTCGCAGGGCCCGCAGCCATGCGCGTGATTGGCGGCGGCGGTATCACTCGGCGCAGGAATCCGTTTTTCGACCTGGGCGATACGCGGCAACTGCTGTGGGCGCGCGTGGAAGGCGCGCCGCGGCGCTGGCTGCGCACGGGCGCCGATGCGCGCGTGGCCAACGTGTCGTTCGGTGCCCTGGACGACCGCTTTACCAGCATTGGCGGCACGGTGGCGCTGGACACGCGGCGCGAACCCGCGTTCCCGCGCAACGCCGTGTTCGTGGAGCTCGGACTCGAACGCCTGGGCTTCGATCGTCCCTCACCGGATGGCACCGCTACCGCACGCACGGCCACCACGCGCCGGCGCCTGGACGGCCGCGCCTACCTGGGGCTGCCCGGACAAAGCGTACTGGCGGCGCGCCTGCAGTCCGTCACCGCGCCGGGCGGCGTCCCTCAGTACGAATGGCAACTACTGGGCGGCATCCCTTCCCTGCGTGGATGGGATGTGGGCTCGGCCGCGGCCGACAACCTGGCGGCCGCCTCTCTCGAATGGCGGCAGCCGCTGGGTTCGCCCCGCGACCTCGCGCGCATTGGCGTGAAGGGCTTTTACGATGTGGCCGCCGCGTACGCCGCCGGCGAAGCCATGGCGGACCAGCACTTCCAGCGCGGCTATGGCGTAGGCCTGTTCCTTCAGGCCACGGTGTTCACGATTGATGTGGACATGGGCTGGCGGCCCGGCCGGAGCCGTCCCAACGCCCACGTCCAGTTCGGCCTTCGCCTGTCGTCGCGCTAGCCGACAGCCGGCCGCCGGTCGCCCGTCTCGGCCTCTACATCATGCGTTTCAGAAACGCGTCGTAGGCCTCCGGACCGTTGCCTTTCATGTACGCGGCAAACTCGTTGCCCACCTTCTCCAGGTTCATCAGGTAGCGCTCATCCTTGTAGGCCTCACGAATGGACGGCACCGCGGGGCGCACGCGCTCCCAGACCAGCAGCAGCTCCCGGCCCGACTGGAAGAACAACTCGCGGTGCAGCACGCCGCTGACGATGAACGAAGCGACGAGGTCCCAGTAGGACACCACCATCCGGAACGAGGCGTTGTCGTCCGATCCCGGCGGCGCGAGGGCCACCAGCGTGTCGAATGTCTGGACGCCCTTGCACTTCGCGGTGAACCAGGCGC
>CAZZGM010000508.1:0-2465 GCA_964653955.1 uncultured Bifidobacteriaceae bacterium
CGGCACGCGCGAACGTCTCGTAGCGATGGAATACCGCCTGCACCGTGTAGGTGCCGGCCGGAATGTCACGCAGGCTGCGCAGCGGATACCCTTCGATCTCGGCATCCACGACCACAGCAGACGAGGGACGCCAGCCGTCCACCTCCACGCCAAACACCTGCTGCCCCTGCGGGCCGTCGCTCACCTGGAAGCGCGGCTCACCCGCTCGCCCGTCTTTGGCAAAGATCACCAGCAGGCGTCCGTCCAGCAGGCCATCCACGCCGGCCGGGCGTTCCACCATAATCACCATCGGCTGCTGTTCGATGGCCCCGCCGCTGCCGGTCCACGCGGACGCCGTCGCCAGAGCCAGTGCCACGAGGAACATCCGGATGCGAAGCATGCGCGGAGTGTAGCATCGGGGGCAGCGTGAGACAGACGATGACGATGGGCGTGATGGCGTGGGTGTTGGCGGCCGGGATGACGGTGGCGCAGGTGCCGTTTCCTGCGCCGGATGGCCGGATCAACGACTTCGCCAACCTGCTGGATGCCGAACAGGAAGCGCGGCTGACCGCGATGGTCCAAGAGGTAGAGGACGAAACCACCGCGGAGATTGCGGTGGCCACGGTCCCGTCGCTGGGCGGGATGAGCGTTGAGGAATACGCCAATCGCCTGTTCGCGCAGTGGGGCGTCGGAAAGGCCGACGCGGACAACGGCGTGCTGATTCTCGTGGCGCCCAACGAACGTGAGATGCGGATCGAGGTGGGCTATGGCCTCGAGCCCATCCTGCCGGACGGTCTGGCGGGGGAAGTGATCCGCGAGGTGTTCCTCCCGCATTTCCGCGAAGGCGACTACGCCTCGGGCATCCTCGACGGCACCACTCGTATTGCCGCGATTGTCCGGCGTAACCAGACGCTGACGGAAGAGGAGCGGCAGGCGCTGGCTCGTGGTGACGAGCCGCCGCTGTGGATCTTCATCCCGTTCTTCGGGCTGTTCGTGGCGGTGGGCGCGGGCATGGGCGGCGCGGGGGTGAGCGCACGCGCGGGCGGCGCGCTGCTGTTTTCGGCCATGTTCACCGGTATTCCCATGCTGATGGCCCTGGTCATCGTGCCTCGCTGGGGGCTGCTGGTGCTGCTGGCCATCTGCGTCGTCGCTTTTGTGGTGGGATGGCGCGCGGCGCGTAATCCGAAGACGCGTGCGTCGCTGCGCGGCTCATCCTCCTCGAAGGGCGGATGGGTGTGGGGCAGTGGCAGCGGATCCGGTGGAAGTGGTGGCGGTTGGAGTAGCGGCTCGTCCGGGGGCTTCGGGGGCGGCAGTTCGGGCGGTGGCGGTGCCAGCGGACGCTGGTAGCCGGCGGGACTCGGAGGCTGCTGAAAAGCGGCAACCTCCAAGGCAAAAGGCAAAAGGCCCAAGGCAAAACCGGCGTTTCAGGCCCAATCCGCGTCGTGTTCTGTCTTCCGCCTTCCGCCGTCTGCCTTCTGCCTTCTGCCTTCTGCCTTTCTGCCTTTTGCCTGCGTTCCTCAGCAGCCTCCTATTTGCTGCCGGCGATGAGGGCCTGCAGTGCCCAGGCGGTGGTCGCCACGCGATCGGCGTCGCCCGGTTTGGCATTGCCGCGGACGGTGGCCGGCCAGCTGCCGTCGGCCTGCTGCTGGGCGACGAGGAAGGCGCGGGCCTTCGCAATGGTGTCCGTCAGTTCTTCGGCGCGGAAGGTGGAACGCGCGAGTCGCGGATCGGCCTCGAGCTGCTGGAGGGCCAGCAGCACCAGTGCCGTATCGAACACGGTGCCGGCGCTCGCGTTGGGTTGAGCACCCCAGCCTCCGTCGGCTTTCTGGGCAAACCGGATCAGGTTCAGGTACTTCGCGCGCTGCTTGTCGGCCATCACGTCCGACGTCACGCCCAGGTTCAGAAGCACACCGGCGGCGTCGGTAATGGACGTGACCTCGGCGGTGCGGACCCAGCGGTCGGTCTGGGCGACGGCAAAGTCATCCGGTTCGCGCCCGGAGCTGATGAGGGCGTAACGCGCCATCCACGTGGCTACGGCCGCTCCCCAGGTGAGCGGTGAGCCCGGCCCGTCGCCCTCCGGCGTCCACGAGCCGTCCGGCTGCTGGTCTGCCAGGATGATTTTGGCCGCCGCCACGAGCGGCGCGGCCGGCTGCAGGTCACGCTCGCCGGCGGCGGCCAGCACGGCCGCATACCGCAGCCGCGACAGCGCCTGGTCGGTGCCGTCGGCGGGCCACTGGGCCGGTGTCTGAAGAGCCGCCAGCGGCGTGGTCAGCGTCTGTCCCACGTCGTGCCCGCGCGCGGCCGCCAACGCCAGGGCCCGTGCGGCTTCGCCGTTCTGCTGACACGCCGGGCACGCGCCGGCCGCGTTCTGCAGGCTCGCGGACAGGAAGGCAATGGCTTTCGATTCGGGAGTGGCGGGAGCCTGGGCTCGAACCATTCCGCCCGGGGCCGCACACGAGAGGAGAACAACCAGGGACAGCAGGCGC
>CAZZGM010000509.1:0-2444 GCA_964653955.1 uncultured Bifidobacteriaceae bacterium
ATCAACGTCCCCGGCAGCTTGTCGCGCTCCATGATGCGCTTCACCGCCAGCGCCGCCACGACCTGCAGCGGCATGCCGGTGTTGTGACCCTCACCGTGGCCGGGGGCGCCTTCGACAATGGGCGACGGGTAGACCACGCCCGGCTTCTGCGACGCCTGCGGGATGCCATCAATGTCGGACCCCAGCGCAATCACCGGCTTGCCCGATCCCCAGCGGGCGACCCACGCCGTGGGAATGCCCGACACGCCACGCTCCACCGTGAAACCGTTCTGCTCGAGGATGCCCGTCAGGTACTTCGAGGTTTCGAACTCCTGGAAGCCCAGCTCGCCGAAGCTGAAAACCGAATCGACCATTTCCTGGGCCAGCTTGGCCATCTCGTCGACGCCCCGGGCGGCGTCAGTCTTGTAGGCCGTCAGCCTGGCATTGTCCTGCGCCGCGGCGGGGCCGGCGGCCAGCAGCAGCGCCAGCCCGGCCGTGACGGCTATCGGTGCACGTGTCATGGAACCCTCCTCGAGTCCGAAAAACAAGTCGCCATTGTATGGCGGCGCGCCGCCTCATGGTTGCCATTCGTACAGCGCAACGTCCGGCAGCACGGGCGCCGGGCACGATGAGGCGCCCGGAGCAACACGTCCCGGAATCCGGTAAGCTCTGCGGCAATGCCTCACCTCCCCCGGCAGGCTCGTGATGTCTTGCCGGTACCCGGCCAGGCACCGTCGCGGCACGGCGCGACTGCCGCCGCGACGCCCGTACTCGACGTGCTTCTGTTCACCACCGACACGGCACTGGCCAAGCGCGCCATTGCCGGAGGCGTCGCCGGCCTGGTCGTGGACTGGGAAGATCGCCGCGAGGGCGGTGAACGCCAGGCCGGTGACCCGTTCTGCCGGCCGGACACGATCGACGACCTCCGGACGATAGCGGCACTGGAACCGCCGCGCGTTCTCTGCCGCATCAATGCGGTCGGTCCGCACACGCCGCGCGAAATTGACGCGGCGCTCGCCGCGGGTGCCACCGACGTGCTCGCGCCAATGATCGAAACGCCGCACGAGGTCGCACGCCTCGTCGATCTCGTGGCTGGCCGCGCGGCCGTGGGCATCATGATCGAAACGGCCGACGCGTGTCGCCTGGCCGGCGAGATCGCCCGCGTGCCGGTCGATTTCGTCTACGTAGGACTGCTCGACCTGGCCATCAGCCGCCATGAAGGCAACATCTTCCGGCCGTTGGCCGACGGCACCGCCGATCGAGTGCGCGAGGCGTTCGCCGGCACGCGCTTCGGCATTGGCGGTGTGACGGTGGTCGACGGCGGCTCGCCCGTGGCGTGCCAGGTGTTGCTCGGCGAACTGGCCCGGCTGCGTGCCGCATTCGCCTTCGCGCGCCGTTCGTTCACGCGCGACACCGCCGGACGCAACCTGGCAATCGAGTTCGGCCGGCTGCAGATGCTGTGGGAGGCGCTGTTCGCGCGCGATCCAGACAGGGTTGCCCGCGATCACGCCGACTTCGCGGCGCGGTTCGGAGGCAGTCAGCCGCGCTGAGGTGGCCGCCTCGCAGAGACCACCCATCGCGCACAGTCTGCGCGGCGGAAATCAGAGCGAGCACACGAGACGCTGTCGCCTGGCGCGCCCGAGCCACAGCGACATGCTCCGATCAGAGGGGCGACCGCGCCAGATACGGAGTAGTGGCCCGCCAGAGCCGGTACTCGATCACGCACCAGACACCGCGGGCGGCGGTCTTCAAACGTCCGCGCGCGTCGTAGCTCGACGTACCGACTGTTCGATGGTCCCGTTCCACCGGGACGGACACCGTTGCAATCCCTTCCAGGCCGATCATCGCCTGTATCCACGGTGTGCGCGTCGGAAAGCGGACGAGCGCGTCGACGGCGTCCCGCTCGAGCAGCACGAACAGGCCGGCATCTCTGGGCACACCCGCCAGGGTGTGCAGCACCCACTTGAACACACGCGACGTGACATGGCGCCCCGCCGACTCGTAGCGGCCCACACGACTGCCGAACACAGCGCCGGCATGCGGAGATCGCGCGTGCCACAGCGTCGCCAGCGAGGCGGGGCGATCCTGCAGGTCGGCGTCCATGACCGCGCAGACGCGGCCGCGGGCGCGCGCCAGCCCGTGCAGCACCGCCGCATGCTGCCCCAGGTTTCGGGGCAGGTCCACGACAACGACCGGTGGATGCCGGCGGGCCAGCGCCCGCAGTCGCTCCAGTGAATCGTCGGGGCTGGCGTCGTTGACGAACACGATCTCCGCCGCGAGATCGAGGTCCGCGGACACGGACAAGACCTGTTCCGCCAAAGCGTCGACAGTCAGCGCGTTCCGATAGACGGGCACGACCACGCTCAGGTCCGGCACGGCACGATCAGCCATCGGGCTGATCCAGGTGCCACGCCACGGTGCGGGCAAGCCCCTGTTCGACATCGTGCGTGGCCTGCCAGCCAAGC
>CAZZGM010000510.1:0-2434 GCA_964653955.1 uncultured Bifidobacteriaceae bacterium
TCGGCAACGCCTCGCGTTCGAGCTGCTCGTTCAGATGAGCGAATCGCGCGGTCCACGTGGCCTCCGCGGTGGAGTAGCTCTCCCGGAGCGGCGGCGTGCCGCCGTGCGGCTCGTCGAGCCTGCGCAGGAACTCGTGCATGGCCGCCATCACGTAAGGGTGGGCGTTGAACGTGCCGCGCGCGAAGCAGATGTCGGACGGACGGTCGTCGCGGAAGCGGCGCATCAGCTCGCGCCGTCCGCAGACGACGCCAATGGGCAGTCCGCCGCCGACGGTCTTGCCGTAGGTCACCATGTCGGCGTTGACGCCGAAGTACTCCTGCGCGCCTCCTCTGGCCAGACGAAAGCCGAGAAACACCTCGTCGAAGATCAGCACGATACCGCGCGCCGTGCAGACGTCGCGGAGATCCCTGAGCCAGGCGGCGTAGGCCGCCTTGTCGAACGCCGCCCGCCGTTCGTTGGCGACGAGCGTGCCGTCCGCCGGCGCCCCGCTGTTCGGGTGCAGTGCCTGCAGCGGATTGACCAGCACGCAGGCGATATCGCGCCGTGTCCGGAGCACGCGCAGCGTGTCGGCGCTCATTTCGTTCAGCGTGTAGACGTCGCGGGTGGTGCGCGGATTGCCGACGCCCGGCTGCACGCCGTCCCACCAGCCGTGGTAGGCGCCGCAGAACTGCACCAGGTGCGAGCGGCGGGTGTGATAGCGAGCCAGGCGTACGGCCTGCATCACCGCTTCGGTGCCGGACATATGGAACGACACCTCGTCCAGACCGGAGATGTCGCGCAGGCGCCGGGCGTTGTCGGCAACGAGCGGATGATAGCTGCCGAGCACCGGGCCGAGCACGTCGGCGTGCGCGACGGCCGCGGCCACGCAGGACCGGTAGAAGTCGTAGCCGAATACGTTCACGCCGTACGAGCCGGCCAGGTCGTAGCTGGCGTGACCGTCGAGATCGACGACCCTGGTGCCGTCGGTACCCTTGAGGAACGAGCCGGCACCCAGACGGCCGGCCATGCGACTGAACTGGAAGGGCACGCGGTAGCGTGTGATGAACTGCAGGTCCGAGACCATGGGGGCCGCGGCACTGGTGGCCTCCAGCGTGGCGGGCGAACGTTGCCGCAGGCGCGTGGCAAGAGCGTCGAACGCGGCCCGGCGCCGCTTCGTGACCGTTTCAGGCGCTTCGTCGCAGGAGAAAAACCGATCGTCTCCGTATTCGTGAAACGGCATCAGCCGGGCCAGGAACCGCGCGCAGCGGACGTGTCCCTGCAGCGACGGATGTTTGGCCCGGGACAGATACCACCGGTCTCGTGCACGAAGGCCCAGCCAGGCGGCTGCGGCCGCTCCGGCAGGTACTGCCAGCCACCACGAGGTCATCGGGACATCTCCGGATGCTGATAACCAACTTCATTCCACGGCGGCTCGCCGGCCGGTTCATGGGCTGGTTCAGCACCATCGAGCAGCCGATCGTTGCCGCGTGTTCCATTCGAGCACTGGCGTTTTTTGCCGGTGACCTTCGGTTGCACGAGGCACAGGAACAGGAGTTCCGTAGCCTCCGCGACTGTTTCACCCGCCGGCTGCGGCCAGGCGCGCGCCCCATCGATTTCAGGGCCGACGTCATCGTCAGCCCCTGCGACGGCATCGTGATGGCCCACGGGACGATTCGGGACACCACGCTGATACAGGCCAAGGGGCGCACATACACCCTGGAGGAACTGCTGGGCGATGCCGCATTGGTCGAACGGCATCGGGGGGGCGCCTATGTGACGCTGCGGCTCACCGTCGCCATGTATCACCGCTTTCATGCGCCGTGTGACGTGGACGTCGACGAGGTGCGATTCGTGCCGGGCGACAGTTGGAACGTCAATCCCGCCACTGTCGCGCATGTCGATCGTGTGTACTGCCGGAACACGCGTGCCGTGGTGGCCATGCGTCGCTGCGGTGACGCGCGAGTGCTGACGCTGGTGCCGGTGGGTGCCGTGCTGGTGTCGAGCATTCATCTGGAATGGATTCCTGAAGGGTTCAGTGGTGCCGATGTCATTCGCCGCTCCGCGGTGTTCGGCAAGGGAGACGAAATGGGGCATTTCGAACACGGCTCCACCGTCATCGTCCTGGCCGATCGGCACGTGGTGCCGGCGGAGGGCATCAGGGAAGGCGCTCTGCTGCGTGTGGGTCAACCGCTGTGGCATGAGACAGGCGGTGGGTGGCCGGAACGTCGGTGACGGGTGACTGCTCGGCGGCGGCGCCGAGCATGTAATAGACGGTTTCGAGCAGCGGGAGCACGGCCCAGTCCGGTGCCGGATAGCGCATCACGAGGAAGAACGCCCAGATCGACAGAACCGTTCCCACGTACTGCGGATGGCGAATCCACGAAAACGGAAAGCTCGCGCACCATGGGGTATCGACACCGAAACGGTTGCCGTAAAACACGCCACGCCGGCCGAG
>CAZZGM010000511.1:0-2434 GCA_964653955.1 uncultured Bifidobacteriaceae bacterium
CTCTACATCGTCGACCCGTTCATGTGGGTCGTGCTGGGCGCTGGTGTCTGGCTGGCCGGGCGCGCGCGCCGTTCGGGACGCGCCGCGCCGTGGCAGCCCGCCAGGACCGCGCTGACCATCGCCGGGATCTACGTGCTGCTGATGCTGGGCTCCAACCTCTGGGCACGGGCCGTGGTGCACGACGGACTCACGCGGGCCGGCCGGCCGGACGTGCCACGGTTCATGGTGACGCCGGTGTTTGCCAATCCTCTGCGCCGTGAGGTGCTGGTGGATACCGGAGACCGCTACGAGAAGGGCCTGCTGTGGTTCGCGCCCATGCCCCGCTTCAGACCTGCCGGCTACGGCGTAGACAAGGGACTGGACCAGCCGGCGGCACCGGCGGCGCTGGCCACGCCTCGTGCGCGTGCGTTCCTCAGCTGGTCGCGATTTCCCTTCGTGGTGGAAGACCGGTCGGTGGCGCCACCACGCCTGTTTCTGAACGACTATCGCTACTCGGACAGCACCGGGCAGGCCGGCTGGGCAGGCATGTCGATCCAACTCGAAGAAGTGGATATCGGTGGCCGTTAGGTGAGGCGGGCGCGCATCGTGTGTTCGACACAGGTCCGTGACGGGGGCTCCGCTACAATGAGCGCCATGCCTGTCCTGCTGGCTCTGTTGCTGTGCCTCGTGCTGCCGGCATCCGCGTCCGCCTGGGGTTTCGAGGCGCATCGCCTGATTGCCGATCGCATGATTGCGCTGCTGCCGGAAGAGTTGCGGCCGCTCTTCGAGAAGCATCGCGCCTACATTGCCGAACGCTCCGTCGATCCCGACCTGTGGCGGACGGCCGGCTTCGAAAGTGAACCGCCCAACCACTTTCTCGATCTCGACCACAAGGCGTTTGGTCCGTATCCGTTCGAGGGACTGCCACGCGACTACGACAAGGCCGTCGAAAAGTTCGGCCGCGAGTTCATTCACGAACAGGGACTGGTGCCGTGGCGTGTGCAGGAATTCCACGGCCGCATGCGGCGTGCCTTCGAGTCGCTGACACGTCCGAACCCTTCGGCCTACGTGCTCGACAACATCGTCTATTTCGCGGCCATCATGACGCACTACGTATCGGATGCTCATGTGCCGCTGCACGCCGTGGTCAACTACGACGGGCAGCAGACCAACCAGAACGGCCTGCACGCGCGGTGGGAGAGCGAACTGTTCGAGCGCAGCCGTACGCGGCTCACGCTGAAACCGACGGCGCTGCCACCGGTGGCCGATCCGCGCACATTCATCTTCGACGTGCTGCTGGCGTCCAACCGCCTGTCGGCGGGCGTGTTTGCGGCAGACCTCGAGGCCGCCAAAGGCCGCGAGTTTTATGACGATGGGTATTTCGCGGCGTTCGAGCCGCTGACGTTCTCGGTGCTCGAGCAGCGTGTCAACGAGTCGATTGCGGCGGCAGCCGCCCTCGTGACCGGGGCCTGGGAAGCCGCCGGCCGTCCGAAGGTTCCCACCGAGATGCCGCGAACTCCCCGGCGTATTCGTCGTCAGTAGTTGGTGTGGACGTTTATTACATTCCCCTGGCGCCCGGGCAGTTCGAGCCGTACTTCGAACACGAAGACGTCGCGGAGCCGGAGGACGTCACGGCGCCGCGCGGCATCTTCGGCCGCCTGGCCGCGCGTTTTTCCACGATGGTGCGCGAGGCCGAAGAAGCCCGGCACGAAAAGCGGCACGAGCCTCCAGGCACCATGGCCGCCCGCCTGCAGCGGCGGCTGATGGGCTGGGTGGCGGAACGTGTGGCCGAACAGCGGCTGCTGTGGCAGTTGCGGCGCGCCGAGCGTGCCACGCTGCACGTGCCGGACGATCTGCCGGCCGACGAGGGGCTGCGGCGGTTTCGCGATGGTCTCGGCAAGGACGCGGATCGTCATCTGCGGCTCCTCGCCGTCCACACGGTGGGGCTGCTGCTGTCGGCGCCTTTCGCGCTGGTCCCGGGTCCCAATGTCTTCGGCTATCTGTTCACGTTTACCGTTGTCGGGCACTTCCTGTCGTTTCGCGGTGCCCGGCGGGGCTTGTCGACGGTCCAGTGGACGGTGCAGCCGAATGCCGCGCTGCGGCAACTCGGACAGGCTACCGCCATGCCGGCCCCCGAGCGGTACCAGTCGATCCACGAAGCCGCGGAACAACTGCGCCTGCGCCATCTGACGCGGTTCGTCGAGCGGATGGCATCGCGGGTCGCGTGATATTCTCGGGCCTGTGACGTTAGCCGACCACTCGAAGAGCAAGGCGGCGTGATCGTCGAGGTGAACGCCAGTCCCGGTTTGCGGATGCATATCGAGCCCTCGAGCGGCGAGCCGCGACCGGTCGGCGAGGCGATTGTTTCCATGATGTTCGGCGAAGGGCAAAACGGACGAATCCCCGTCGTTGCGGTGACAGGCGTCAACGGCAAAACGACCACCGTGCGTTTTAT
>CAZZGM010000512.1:0-2429 GCA_964653955.1 uncultured Bifidobacteriaceae bacterium
CACGAGCGGATGGTGGCACCGTACGCGCGATATGCCGAGCTCGAGGCGCGCCGGCATATACCGGCGGGTGAGTGGCCGATTGACGCGCTTCGAGTCGTGGGACCCAGCCGATGCCGCCGGCGATTTTCTCTGGCGGGTGGGTGAAAGTGGCCGCCGGTTTGCGCGCCGGACCGGCGGGGAAGACGCGACCATTGCGGTCATTCTCGACGGCGAAAACGCCTGGGAGCACTATCCCGGTGGCGGCCGGCCGTTTCTTCGCGAGCTGTACGGCCGCCTGCAGGCGGCCCGGGACATCGAGGCCGTGACCATGAGCGAGGCCGTGTCGGCAGGCGCCGAGCCGCTGACTCATCTGTTTGCTGGTTCATGGATCCAGGCCAGCTTCCGGATCTGGGCCGGCCATGCGGATGACCGGCGTGCCTGGGCGCAGCTCAGCCGGGCGCGGTCCGTGTACGACACCCGGGCCCCGTTCGTTGCGGCCGAGGCTCGACAGCGCGCCTATGACGAGCTGTGCATGGCGGAAGGCTCCGACTGGTTCTGGTGGTATGGCGACGATCATTCATCGGCTCAGAACGAGGTGTTTGACGAGCTGTTCAGGTGCCACCTCAGGCAGGTCTATGAGGCCCTGGGCGTCCCGTCACCGGCCGAGCTGTATCAATCGAATCGGAGCGTTCCGCCGGCCCTCGATGCGGGCGGCACGATGACGCCGGCGGAGCCTCCGGGCGTTCCAGCGACGACACCTCCAACCAGTCGATAGCCGGCGTGGTAGGGACACCCGCATTCGTTGTCCTGCGTCTCCGGCCGGGGAGCGGCCCAGACAGGCTGCTGATTCGGTCAGATAGCCGATAAACGCCACCGCAGACCATCAACAGCCATGAAATATTGCGGTTATTTAATGAGTCTGATAATAAGTATTATGTTAACTATCATGAATGAAACCCGGGAAACAAGGCGCGCTCGAGCCCGTTTGTGCTCCCGCTCTGACCGCAAACGTCTCTCTATCTTCGGCTCTATTTCGGCGAGCTCTACACGCATGTCGCCCGGCGATTCCACAGGCTCAGGTGAGCTCGACTCGTTTGCTGAAAAGGATGCCGCGCGACCTTTTGTACTGGTGTGGTTCCCCAGCCAGTAAGGCCGTGAAGCCTGGTCCCTGGAGACGCGCGTGAACGCACGGTATCTGCCGGACGTCTCCACCATCTTTGTGTCTGCCAGGACCGCTGGCGTGTTCTGGCCGGCCTGGCTTCGCGATGGTGTCCGGCTCCACCCGCACCCGAAGCCAGTCAGCAATCGCAATCCGTCACGGCGTCACCTGCGGCAGCGCTGGACAACGGCTCCGGCGCGGAGACGTTCCTGGTAATTTCCCGGCCGCGGGAACTCGAGCGCGGCCACGTAGCCGATCGAGGCGAGCTTTTGTCGTGGTTCGGGCGCCGGGGCTGGCGCCCTATGGCGGTGTCAGGCGCGCCGCAGTTCGTCCAGGATGGACTCGAGCGCCGAGATGATCTCGTCTTTCGAGGCCGTCTTCTTGTTGAACCGGAGGCTCAGATTGAACGCCTTCGTGGGCGGTTTATAGGCGAACACGAAGGCCTTCGGGCGCCCGGGCGCGGGTGGTTTGGCTTCTTTGCGAAGCTGTTCCCGGGTGGCGCCGCCCTGGCTGGCAATCCGTTCGACCAGGGCCAGCATCTTCTGCGAGTCGCCTTGGCGGGCCACCTGCAGCAGGATGGACTTGTTGTGGATGCCGGCCAGCCGGCACACCTTCCGGACCTCGCCGGGAATCACGTTGAGGGACAACGATTCCGTAATGGCGGTCCGCGACTTCCCCAGGCGCTTGGCCAGATCTTCGTGGGTGTAGCCGCAGCGCTGACCGAGGCTCTGGAGGGCTTCTGATTCTTCGAACGGGGTCAGATCCTTGCGCTGGATGTTCTCCACCAGCGCCAGTTCCAGCATCTCGGTGTCGTCGACATCACGCACGACCACCGGTAGTTGCGTCAGGCCGGACTGGATGGCGGCATGGTAGCGCCGTTCGCCGGCAATGATCTGGTAGCGGGAGCCTTTCTGGCGCACCACCAGGGGCTCGATGATGCCCTTCTCGGTGACCGAGGCAATGAGCTCCGACAGGTCACCCATGGCCTGCCGCGGCTGGTCCGGGTTGGGATCGATGCTTTCGATGGGCACCATCCGGCCCACGGGCTGACCGGACGGTGCGGCCAGTGTTTCCACGTAGTGCGCATCGTGGCGCATGCGGAGGCTCTGTGGCAGTCCTCGCTTAGACACGGTCGATGACCTCCTCGCACAGGCTGTAATACTCGGTCGCGCCGCTCGATTCCGGGGCAAACGTGAAGATGGATTCCCGGTAGGCGGGGCTCTCTTCGAGGCGCACGCTCTTGCTGATGACGGTCCGGAACACCTTGTCGCCGAAGACCTTCCGGATTTGA
>CAZZGM010000513.1:0-2419 GCA_964653955.1 uncultured Bifidobacteriaceae bacterium
ACCGCGCGCAGCGGCCCGGCCACCGGCTCGACGGCGAGCTCCGGCGGGAGGATCGCACCCACCGGCTACTCCGGGAGGTCGTCGCGCAGCGCCTTGGCGCGGTGGAGGTAGACGTGGTGCAGCTCGGCCCGGGTGCGGGTCGTGTGGAGGTGCACGAGGACCCGGACGATGCCCGGCGGCGCCCCGGCGACCTTGCGAGGCTGGCCGCGCACGAATCCGACGCCTGCACCGCCGGCCACCACTCGGCCTGTTTGAGCCGCACGAATGCAGGGCGAGTTGCCGTAGCGCTTGATCCTGCCAGAGGTGCAGGCGACCGGACTGCCGAGTGGTCGCCGGGGCGACACCGGCCTGCCACGGCGGGCTCTTCGACGAAAGGGTTACGGTGGCGACGGTAGCCGTCGTGACCTCCAGTCCGCCATTTGCCGAAGGCGGGCACCTCGTGATGGCGCGCGAGCTGGTGCGGGCGCTGCGTGAGAGCGGTCACGAGGCCGGCCTGGTGGTCACGCCGCAGAACCGGTTTGGCCGGCAGGCGACCGCCTATCTCGCGGCATGGTGTACGGACGTCGGGCTCGCGCACGAAGAACAGCGTGTCGATCGGGTCATCAGCCTGCGCTTCCCGGCGTACGCCGTTCGGCATCCCGGTCATGTGCTGTGGCTCAACCACCGCATGCGCGAGTACTACGACCTGTGGGATCGTTTCCAGGCGCAGCTCTCGTGGAAGGGACGCCTGAAGGAGCGGACGCGCCGCGCGCTCATTCATCGGGCCGACTGCTATTTCCTGCGCCGGATCCCGGCGCGCTTTGCGATTTCGGCCACCATCCAGGCCCGGCTGCAGCGATGGGGAGGCATCTCGTCGGAGGTGCTCTACCCACCGGCGCCCGTGCGCGCGTATCGCGCGGATGGGCACGGCGACTATGTGTTTGCCGTGTCGCGCCTGGCGCCGCTCAAGCGGTTCGATCTGCTGCTGCGGGCGCTGGCCGAACCGGCGGCGGCGGGTGTGCGCTGCGTGATTGCCGGCGAAGGCGCGGAGATGCCGGCGCTGCTGACGTTACGGCACGAACTGGGGCTTGACGATCGCGTGACGTTTCTGGGACGCATCACCGACGAAGAGATGGTGACGCACATGTCGCGGTGCCGGGCCGTGGCGTTCGTGCCGTGGAACGAGGACTACGGCTTCGTCACCGTCGAAGCGTTCATGTGCGCGCGCCCGGTGATTACCGTGCACGACAGCGGTGGACCAGCCGAACTGGTGGAAGACGGCGTGTCGGGATTCGTGACGGCGCCGACGGCCGCGGCGCTGTCCGTGGCTCTGGGCCAGGCGATGGCCGATCGTCACGCCGCCATCCGCATGGGCGACGCCGGACTTGCCGTGGCACAGCGGATGACCTGGTCTGGCGCGGTGTCGCGCCTCCTCGCGCCACCGGGCGCGTACGTATAATTGGCAGCATCGTGACCTGGCCCGAAGCCGTCATCGCTCGCCTGACGGCCGCTTCCGCTGCCGCTCGAGCCAACGCCACGCCGGCGGCTCTGCCCTCCATTGCATCGGCCTGGCGTACGGATCTGCCAGCCGCCATTGTCGTCTTCCTGGTGGCACTGCCGCTGTGTCTCGGCATTGCGCTCGCCTCGGGGGCGCCGCTGTTTGCCGGCATCGTCTCGGGCATTGTCGGCGGCGTGGTGGTGGGGACGCTCAGCGGATCGAACCTGATGGTCACAGGGCCCGCCGCCGGGCTCACGGCGGTCGTGGTGCCAGCCATTGCCACGCTGGGATCGTTTCGGGCCTTCCTCGTCGCGGTGGTCATTGGCGGCCTCCTGCAGATGCTGTTTGCGGTCATGCGGGCCGGCACCATCGCCTTCTACGTGCCGTCGACGGTGATTCACGGCATGCTGGCGGCCATCGGTCTCATCCTCGTCCTCAAGCAGATTCCGCACGCACTTGGCTACGACGTGGACTTCGAGGGGAGCGAGACGTTCCTGCAATCGACCGGCGAAAACACGTTCACGGCCATTGGTCACGCGCTGTCGAACATCCAGCCGGCCGCGGCGCTCCTGAGCATCGTCGCACTGTTGATGCTGCTGTGGTGGGATCGGCTGCGTCCGGCACAGGTACGCTGGATGCCGGGGCCGCTGGCCGTCGTGCTGGTGGCGCTGGCGGGGCAGTGGTTCATTGGCCGGTTCCTGCCATCGATGCAACTCGGGCCCGAACACTTCGTGGCACTGCCCACCATGAGCGAGCTGTCGGCGCCCGGGGGCATGTCGGTCACGCCCGAGTGGCAGGCCGTGTGGCGGTCCGAGACCTGGCGCATTGCTCTCACGCTGGCTGTCGTGGCCAGTCTCGAGTCGTTGCTCAGCCTCGAAGCCACGGATCGCCTGGATCCCCTGAAGCGCGACTCACCGACGAATCGGGAACTGGCCGCGCAGG
>CAZZGM010000514.1:0-2414 GCA_964653955.1 uncultured Bifidobacteriaceae bacterium
CCTACGCCGACTTCGTCACGGCCATGATGGCGTTCTTCCTGGTGATGTGGCTCGTGACCCAGAGCCAGGAAGTGCGGTCGTCGGTGGCCGGCTACTTCCGCGAACCGGGCGTGTTCGACTACGAGAAGTCCACGGGCATGCTGCCCGGCGGCCGGCCGGGCGTGGAACCCGGCGGCGCGCCGACGCCCGTGCCCCCTCCCGACGCGGCCGCCCTGCTCCAGGAACAGCGTGTCCTCGGCAGCGCCGCGGACCACATCCGCCAGCGGTTGTCGGAGAGCCCGCGCCTGGCCGTACTGTCGGACCAGATTGAATTTACGCTGACCAGCGAAGGCCTGAAGATCGAGCTCATCGAACGTTCGGACAGCAGCTTCTTCGACAGCGGCAGCGCCGAACTGCGTGGTGAGAGCGAGAACATCCTGCAGATCATTGCCGTGGAACTCTCCAAACTCGACAACGACGTCGTCCTGGAGGGCCACACCGATCGGCGCCCCTATGCCAACGGGACACGCTACGGGAACTGGGAGCTGTCGGCCGACCGCGCCAACGCCGCACGCCGCTCCATGGAGCGCAGCGGCCTCAACACCGGCCAGGTGAAGGGTGTTCGCGGTTTTGCCGACACGCAACTGCACGTGAAGGACGCGCCGCTCGATCCACGCAACCGCCGCATTTCCATCGTGGTACGCAGCCAGGCTGCCGCCGCGCTCGACCGCGCGATTCGGGAGGGCACGTAGAGCGAGGGCGAGTTCCCAGATTACTGGTGAGGCGGGACGAGGGCGACGCGAAAGCCGATGAATGCGCGTCGCGCGCCCGGCTCCGCGGCACCACGAGCCGAGCCGCGCGCGAGTGGCGCTGTATCGCCGAAGTGCCCGCCGCGTATCACCCACAACGCATCGGCTTGCAGATCCACGCGCGAGGAGGCCGTGTCGAACGGATACGGCACGTAGGGACTGCGCGTCCATTCCCACACGTTGCCGCTCATATCCAACAGTCCGTACGCGCACTCCGGACACGGCTGGGCACCAACGGGGCGCGTGCCTGCCGACTCGAAGTTCGCACGATCGCGGCGCGGCTCCGCTCCCCAGGGAAACCGGCGCCCGTCCGGACCGCGCGCCCCTTTCTCCCACTGTGCTTCCGTGGGCAGCGTCACGTGCCAGCCCTGGCGCAACAGATCCGCAGCCTGCGCGTTGCCGCGGGACGACAGCTTCAGCTCCGACCCGAGCCATCGTGCGTAAGCCAGCGCATCCGGCCACGACACGAACGTTACCGGGTGATCCGCCGGACCACTGGTGGCACGAGCATCGCCGGTCCATCCGGTCAGACGCGCAAAGGCCTCGAACTGCGCCACCGTGATTTCCGTCCGGCCGAGGAAGAACGTCGGCTCGTCCCGTGTGCTTTCACCGGCGGACGCCGACCAGCGCTCGTTGTCGAACGCCATCGGATCGTTCGCCGTGCCCGCCCCCATCGTGAACGGACCACCTGGCACCTCGACGAACTCCGGGAACCCCACGGTGGGTGTCCGTGCGGCGCCCCCTGCGGACGGCTGCAGCGGTTCCACCAGTTGCACGAGCACGGCGGCAAACAGCCACAACGGCAGAAACACGCGCAGCCTCACGGCCTGATACACACGCGGACGGCGCACGCCCGCTCGACTCTTCCGATCCAGCGCAGGGACACTCACCGCGATGCCGCCACCTTGCCGCAGGCCGCGCTCCATCCATGGCGGCACGCGCGCGCAAACAGGTCGGGCTCCGGCATGTCGAGCAGGTTGGGACCACCTTCGCGCAGCAGTAACCGGTAGTCGAGTACGCGAGGTTCCGACTCCACCATCGCGTCCGGCTCAAGCAGGTTCAAACAACCCGCCTGGAAGCGGCCTTCACAGGCCCGCGAGAAGTAACCCAGCGCCACGTCGCGGTTGGCCGTCACGAGACGGCCTTCCGTGTAGTGCCGCCCCAGTTCGTTGCAGGCCCAGCCGGCGTTGTCGGCACAGTACGACGCCTCGATGCGCAGCAGGCGCGTGCAGGCGTGGGGACGATTCTCCGTGCAGGCCTGCTGCCAGAACGGCAGCAGGTCGCCCTGGTGCGTGCCATCCGTGGCCCCGCGCGCGGTCATCGCGCCGAAGAACACGATCCAGATGGCCATGTGCGCCAGATTGTAGCGGCCCGCGGGTCCGGTGAGCCCCATCCGTTCCAGCAGCGGCGAATTGGCCTGCGCCCGGACAAAACGATCGATGGCCGGCACCATCAGGTTCAGCAGCGGCACGCACAGCAGCTTGTCGTAGAAGGTCGGCTGCCCCAGCGCATCGAGCCCCGCATAGAGCGCCATTACCCCCAGACCATAGCCAACGCCGAACATGCCGCGCCCCAGCGTCGTTCGCGGCGACGTGGATGGATCCGTCACCAGCAGGTGCAGGCCCA
>CAZZGM010000515.1:0-2411 GCA_964653955.1 uncultured Bifidobacteriaceae bacterium
TCCCTGTTGAGAATGGCGCGGCCGATGGGCGACGACGTGGAGATGAGCCCCTTCTCGCCGTCGGCATCTTCCGGCATGACGAGCTGGTAGGCCAGCTCCTGTCCCGTCGACTCGCGCAGCGTGACCGTGGAACCGAAGCCCGCCTTGCCATGCGGGATCTTCTCCATGTTCATCAGCGCAATCTCGTTCATGCGCCGGCGCAGCATCGCGATGCGGGCCTGGACGTACGTCTGACGCTCCTTCGCGGCCTGATACTCCGCGTTTTCGCGCAGGTCACCCAGTTCTCGCGCGCGCTGGATCTCCTTGGGGAGTTCCATCTTCAGCTCGCGCTCGAGCACCGCCACCTCGTCTTCAAATCGCTTGAGTAGCTGTCCCTTCATCGCTCAAACTTCAGACTGTAGCATATCTTCTCCCGCACCGATGTCCGTGATCACCAGCCGCAGGCACTCCCTCGTCTCCGAAGTACGCGCCGTCGCGCGCGGCGATGACCACCGGCTGCTGCTCGATGGCTGGCACCTGGTGGCCGACGCTGCTGCCGCGGACATCCCGATCGCGTTACTGGCGGTCGCGAGTACGTCGATGTCCGGCAGTGCCGAACACGCCGCGCTCGTGAGCCGGCTGCGGGCGCGCGGCACGCACGTGCTCGACGTTTCACCGGACGTCATGGATGCACTCTCGCCAGTCAGAACGTCCACCGGCGTGGTGGCACTGGCCGCCCGCCCGCAACCCGCACCGGACGCACTCACCCTGCCGCCGCCCGCACTCGTGGTCGTGGCCGCGGGCATCCAGGATCCCGGCAACGTGGGTGCGGTCATCCGCGCCGCCGAAGCCGGCGGGGCCACGGGCGCGCTCGTCGACGGCCAGTCGGCGGACCCTTATGGGTGGAAAGCGCTGCGTGCCGGCATGGGCAGCACGCTGCGCCTGCCCGTACGCCGCGAAGACACGCTCACCGAACGCTTGTCTGAGTGGCGCGCCGCGGGCCTTCGTCTCGTTACGACCGACGCGCATGCCGGTGTCGCTCTCTACGGCGCCGACCTCACCGCCCCTTGCGCGATTGTGCTGGGCGCGGAGGGCGCAGGTGTTCCGCACTCGATGCACGAAAGCGCCGACCTCCGCCTCCGGATCCCCATGCGCGCGCCAGTGGAATCGCTCAACGTCGCAGTGGCCGCGGCACTCATCATCTACGAAGCCCGCCGCCAGCGAGGTCGTCGCTCATGAGCGGCCTGTTTGACGACGAACCGGCGCCGCCACCGGATCCGCGCACGATACCGTTGCCGGAACGGATGCGCCCGCGCACGCTCGACGAAATCGTCGGGCAGGATGCACTCGTGGCGCCCGGGCGTCCGTTGCGCGAGATGATCGAGCGCGATCTCCTGCAGTCGATCATCCTCTGGGGGCCGCCAGGCACCGGCAAGACGACGCTGGCGCGCCTCATTGCCGACGCCACCAAAGCGGAGTTCGTGGCGTTCAGTGCCGTGCTCGCCGGCATCAAGGAAGTGAAGGACGTGATGACGGCGGCCGAACTGCGCCGCCGCCGGTTGGGTACGCGCACGATTGTGTTCGTCGACGAGATTCATCGTTTCAACAAGGCCCAGCAGGATGCGTTCCTGCCGCGTGTCGAGGCGGGCGACATCATTCTCATTGGCGCGACAACGGAAAACCCGTCGTTCGAGGTGAACGCGGCGCTGCTCTCGCGCTCGAAGGTCTTCGTGCTGAAGCCGCTGGACGAAGCGGCCACCATCGCGATTCTGCGGCGGGCGCTCGAAGATGAAGAACGGGGCCTGGGTCTGCAGAAGCCGGTGGCAGACGATGAGGTGCTGAGCCAGATTGCGCGATTTGCCGACGGCGATGCGCGGTCGGCGCTCAACCTGTTACAGCTACTCGTTGCCGCTGCTCCACAGCCGGCCGGACAACCACGCCTCGACAGCGCCCTGCTCGCCCGCACGCTGCAACAAAAAACGCTTCGTTATGACAAGGGCGGCGAAGAACATTTCAACCTGATTTCCGCGCTCCACAAATCGATGCGGAACAGCGATCCCGACGCGGCCGTCTACTGGCTGGCGCGCATGGTCGAAGCGGGCGAAAACCCGATGTACATCGCGCGCCGCCTGGTTCGTTTCGCGTCAGAGGACGTCGGCAACGCCGACCCCCAGGCCCTGGTCCTTGCCACCGCCGCCCGCGACGCCGCGCACTTCCTCGGGTTCCCGGAAGCCAACACCGCCCTGGCGCAGGCGGCCATCTATCTCGCCACCGCGCCCAAGAGCAACGCCGTCTACATGGCGTACAACGCCGCCGCCGAAGCGGCAACGAAGGACGCGGCCAGTCCGGTGCCACTGCACCTTCGCAACGCGCCGACCCGGTTGATGAAGGAACTGGAATACGGCAAGGGGTACAAGTACGCGCACGATGAA
>CAZZGM010000516.1:0-2408 GCA_964653955.1 uncultured Bifidobacteriaceae bacterium
CTTATATCATCCGCTTCACCGAGGACCGGCCGAATCCCCTGTATCGGCGCATCTGCTATACGACGGCGTGGGGCGAGGTGATAGCGTTTGCCGCGCTCAACATCGCCGGACTCGTGTTTGCCATTGCCACGGGCGAGTGGCGATTGAAGCAGTTATACGAGTACGGCTATTTTCCGATTGCCGGCACGTTCTGGTTACTTGGTGCCCTGGGATTTCTTCCGCGCGTGAGGGCGTCGACGAAAGGCGAGGGGCACGAGCGGCGATACTTCTATGGCTCGGTGTGGGCCGTGGCCATTGCCCAGCCCGTTCTGTGGCTGCTCTGGCAGACATTGCCGGCCGGCCGGGCGGGCGACGTCATGAAGCTGGTGGTGTTCGTCGGCATTCTGGGTGTGGTTGGGTGGGGCGCGCGCCTGGGCCTGCTGCCGCGAACGCGGCCGATCGTGCCGGGCGAACTGGCAATTTCGGATTGATCCGGCGTACCGGGTTCATTCACGTCGACGGGGACTTGAGCGAGATGGCGTTTTTCCAGATCCGCAAGAAGGTGCACTGGTCCGATACCGATGCCGCGGGCGTGGTGTGGTTTCCCAACTTCCTCGCGTGGTTCGAGGATGCCGAAGAAGAGATGTTCGCTTCGCTGGGACAGGCGCGTCAGGCACTGCTGGACCGTCATCGCTTCGGCATGCCCCGGGTGGAGGTGCAGGCACGGTTCCGGGCGCCGGCGCGGGCGGGACAAATCGTGCGCGTCGGCATCGAGACCACGGTCGAGAACCCGCGGCGCCTGCGTCACCAGTTCGAGATTCGCGAGGATAACTCCAGCCAGCTGATGGCCGAGGGGTTCGTACGGGTCGGGTGTGTGTCGGTGGATACGTTCACGCCGCGCGACCTGCCACACGACGTGGTCCAGATCCTGTCGGGCCTGGCCGATCTGGCCGAGCGGCAGGTGAGGGGCGAGGTCGAACTGCCGTGGACCTGACGGAATGCCGGCACGCGTGAAGCCGGCCGCGCGCAAGCGGTCCTCGTCATCCGCCGCTGCCGAGGGGCATCACGGCTGGGACGAGTACGCGCCGTTCTACGACTGGGAGAACGCGCGCACGTTCGGCCGCCGCGACATCGCGTTCTGGCAGCGTCTGGTGGCAACCCGCGGCGGGCGCGTGCTGGAACTGGGATGTGGCACCGGGCGTGTCACCATTCCGCTGGCGCGTGCCGGTACCGTCGATGTGGTCGGCATCGACCGGTCCGAGGCAATGCTGGGGCGGGGCCGCCGGCGGGTGAGAAGGGCCCGCCTGTCCAACGTCGATCTCATCCGGGGAGACATCCGGCACCTGCCGTTCAGCCCCGGCAGCTTCGATACCGTGGTGGCGCCGTACGGCGTGCTGCAGTCGCTGCTCCGCGAACGGGATCTCACGGCCACGCTCGCGGCGGTCACCGCGGCCTTGCCGCCTGGCGGGATGTTCGGACTCGAACTGGTGGCGGACCTGCCCAGTTGGAAGGAGTATCGCCACCGCATCACGCTGCGCGGGCGCCGGGGCCGTTCCGGTGCGCCCATCACGCTCCTGGAGTCGGTCAGGCAGGATCCGGATCGAGGCCTGACCCATTTCGACCAGGAGTTCGTGGAAGGCCGCGGCCGTTCGGCTCGCCGCCAGCAGTTCACGCTGACCTTCCGGACCCTGTCGGTGCCGCAGATGGCCCGCCGGCTCGAACGGGCGGGACTCGAGGTCTCGGCCGTTCTGGGCGACTATCGGGGTGGTCCATGGGACCCCAGGGCCGAGGTGTGGATCATCCTGGCTGCCAAACCCCGGCCGCGGCGCCGAGTGTTAGACTAGTGGACCGTATCAACGAAACCTCAAGTGCCGACATGGGCGCTCAGCGGCCTGTTCCGGCCCGGTCCTGCGGAACGGGCCCTGTAGGAATCGACCAGATAGTCCACTAGAGGGTCTTTCTCTATCCGTCTCTGGAGTCACTGCCATGTCCGGCCATTCCAAGTGGCACACCATCAAGCACAAGAAGGGTGCCGCCGACGCGAAGCGCGGCAAGGTGTTCACGCGCATCATCAAGGAACTCACCGTGGCCGCCCGCAACGGCGGTGGTGACCCGGGATCGAACCCGCGCCTGCGCACCATCATTGCCGAGGCCAAGTCGGTCAACATGCCGGCGGACAACATCAAGAAAGCCATCCAGCGCGGCACCGGCGAACTGCCGGGGGTGAGCTACGAAGAAATCACCTACGAAGGCTATGGCCCCGGCGGCGCCGCGGTCATCATCGAAACCCTGACCGACAACAAGAACCGCACCGTCGGTGAAATCCGCCACCTGCTCGAGAAACACAACGGCAATCTCGGCTCGGCCAACTCCGTGGCCTGGATGTTCGACAAGAAAGGCTACATCGTCGTCGAGAAGTCGGCCCGAAG
>CAZZGM010000517.1:0-2403 GCA_964653955.1 uncultured Bifidobacteriaceae bacterium
TGATCGGCTTCAGCAGCGGCCCGCGGCCGACGTCCGGCAGCGCCTCCGCAATGGCGTCGGCAAACACATCAACCAGTTCGCGCTGCATCACCCGCAGACGCTCCTGAAGCGTCTCCGGCAGCAGCGACAGGTTGGCAATCTGCACCTGATGTTCCGCATCCGCATCGCGGTAGGCGTTCAACAGCGCATCGGTCAGCGCCAGCAGCCGCTGCTGCGGCGTCGTGGCCGCGGCGCCGGCGGCACGCACCTCGACCAGCAGCCGCTCGAAGTGCGCCGACAGGATGTCGAACAGCACGGCTTCCTTGTCGGAATAGTAGTGATACAGCAGTGCTTTCGACACGCCACACGCGCTCGCAATCATCGTGATGGAGGTGCCGGTGTAGCCGTGGCGGGCAAACAGGGTGGCCGCCCGATGCAGGATGGCCGATCGTTTGGCGTCGTAGTCTTGCGCGCGTGTCCGGGCCATGAACAGGAAGCAGTCCGTCGATTATGCGGGCGCGGACCACGCCGGTCAAATGGCGGACAGCGGACTACGCCGGCCAGTTTTCGAGGTATTCCACGAACCGGCTCAGCCAGGCGTTGGTCTGCGCGCCGTCGATGACACGATGATCGATCGTCAACGTCACGTAGGACATCGGCCGGATCTGAATGGCGTCCACGCCGCCTACCTCGCGCACGACCACACGCTTCTCCACCTTGCCGACACCCAGAATGGCCGACTGCGGCTGGTTGATGATGATGGGCGACGCCGTCAGCGATCCCGAGACGCCGTGGTTCGAAATGGTAAACGTGCCGCCCTGCACATCGGCCGGCGACAGCTTGCCGCTGCGGCCGAGCGCCGTGATCTCCTGCAGGCGCGAAGCAATGCCGATGAACGACAACGTCTGCGCACGATGCACGACCGGGACGATCAGCCCTTTGTCGCCGAGCGCGGTGCCAATGCCGACGTTGATGTCGTCGAACACTTCGATGAAGTCGTCGTGCCAGCGGCTGTTCACCACGGGCACCGCGCGCATGGCCTCCACCGTGGCGGCCACCATGTAGGAGGTCAGCGTCAGATTGATGCCCTGCCGCTCGAACTCAGCCTTATGCGCCTTCCGGTGCGCCATGATGGCGCTGAAGTCGGCTTCGAACACTGCCGTCACATGCGGGGCCGTTGCGACCGACAGCGACATGTGCTCCGCGATACGGCGCCGCATGGTGTCGTGTGGAATGCGCGTGCCCCTGGCAAATCGCTGCGACGGCACCACCGCGGCGGGCTGCGATGCTCGAGCAGAAGCCTGTGCGGACACCGGTGGCACGGACACAGCCCCACCCGGTCCGCGCCGCGCCACGGCATCGTCCACATCCTTGCGCGTCAGGCGCCCGCCGCGGCCGGTGCCGGAGATGGTGGCCGGATCGAGCCCGGTCTCGATCAACGCCCGTCGTACTGATGGCGACAGCCGCAACGCGGGATCGAATGAGGCAACGGACCCGGCGTGGCCTCCAGCCGGCAACGGTGTTGTCGACGACGTGCCCCCGGCGGGTGGCGCGGCCTCGCTGGCAACGGTCGCAGCGCCGCCTTGACTGATGCGGCCGAGCACCGCTCCCGGTGGAGCCCCCTGTGCCTCCTCGATCAGGATCTCGCTCAGGATACCCGCGGCCGGCGCAGCCACTTCCATGGCCACCTTGTCGGTTTCGAGCTCGGCGATGGGATCACCTTCGGCCACCACATCGCCGACACGCTTCAGCCACGCCTTGACGACGGCCTTGGTGCCTTCCTGTTCGATGGCCGCAACAATGTCGACGGATCCGCCAGCAACCGCGCTCATGCGTCAGAACTCCAACAGTTCCTGAATCTTGTCTCGAATGCCCGACACCGATGGCACGACGAAATCCAGCAGCACCGGGTTGTGTGGGCTCGGAATATCGGGCATCGTCAACCGCGCGACCGGCGCATCCAGATCCATGAACGCCTCGTCGGCCACCACCGCGACGATCTCGGCGCCGAAGCCGGCCGTGCGCAGGTCCTCGTGCACCACCAGGCAGCGCCGCGTCCGCTTCACCGACGCGAGCACCGCCTCGCGGTCCCACGGCATCAGCGTGCGCAGGTCGATGACCTCCACCGAACCTCCGGTGGCCGAGGCCACTTCCACAGCCGCGGCTTCGGCGCGCTCGACCATGGCGCCCCAGGTGACGAGCGTGAGATCGCTGCCCGGCTTCGTGATCTTCGCACGGCCGAACGGCAGCACGTAGTCGTCGCCGGGGTACGGCCGGCGCGCCCACGACGCATCGAGCATGGCTCGATGTTCGAGAAACATCACCGGATCGTCGCCGCGCAGCGCCGCCCGCAGCAATCCCACGGCATCCTCCGCGTTCGACGGCACCGCCACCTTCCAGCCCGGTGCGTGAACGAACTGCACC
>CAZZGM010000518.1:0-2397 GCA_964653955.1 uncultured Bifidobacteriaceae bacterium
GGACGCGCTGATGAAGCTCGACCTGCCGGCGGGGGTGGACGTCGAGATCAAGGCGTTCGGCAAGGAACACGGGAAGTAAGGCGGAACCGTCATGGTGAACGGAATCATCGGCAAGAAGGTCGGGATGACGCAGCTGTTCCTGGAGGACGGCACGCTCGAACCGGCCACCGTCCTGCAGGCCGGCCCGTGTGTCGTCGTGCAGGCGAAGACGGCTCAGGCCGACGGCTACGAAGCGGTGCAGATCGGCCTCGTCGAACGGAAGTACAAGGCCAACAGGCCCACGATCGGCCACTTCAAGAAGGCCAACGTGCCGCCGACGCGCGTGCGGCGCGAAGTGGGCGTGGCCAAGGGCGCGGACGCGCCGGCGCCTGGTGCGCAGGTGCTGGTGTCCATCTTCAATCAGGGCGAGCGCGTGGACGTGGTCGGTACCAGCAAGGGCCACGGCTTCCAGGGCGTCGTCAAGCGGCATCACTTCGGTGGCGGTGAGTCGAGCCACGGGTCGATGTTCCATCGCGCACCCGGCTCCATTGGCGCCTCGTCGTATCCGTCGCGGGTGATGCCGGGCATGCGGGCGCACGGGCACATGGGTGTGGACCGCGTGACGGTACGCAACCTGAAAGTGCTGAAGGTCGATGCCGAGAACAACCTGCTGCTCGTGAAGGGCTCGGTGCCCGGTGCGAATGGCGGCTACGTGATCATCCGGAAGGCCGTGGCGGCCAAGCCGGAGCCGCAGCCGCAACTGCAGGAGAAGCCCAAGAAGGGCAAGAAGTAGGCTGCCATGACTGTTGATGTCATCAACGCTGAGAACAAGAAGGTCGGCACCGTGTCGGTCAGCGACGAGGTGTTCGGCGGCCGTGTGAAGACGGACCTCATTCACGCGTCCGTCGTCCGGGCCAATGCGGCGGAGCGCCGCGGCACGCATGCGACGAAAAATCGTGCCCTGGTGAGCGGCAGCGGCAAGAAGCCGTGGCGCCAGAAGGGCACGGGCCGCGCGCGTGTGGGTGAAACCCGCAACCCGCTGTGGCGGAAGGGCGGCACGGTGTTCGGGCCGCAGCCCCGCAGCTACGAATACCAGCTGCCCCGCAAGGTCGAGAAGGGCGCGCTGCGGGCGGCGCTCGCCGAGAAGATCCAGGGCGGCGCGCTGATCGTGGTCGAAAACCTGGCCGCGGCGGAAGTGAAGACGAAGGCGGCCGTCGGCATGCTGCGCGGGATTGGCGTGAACGGCAAGGCGCTGCTCGTCGACGTGCGGCCGGACGAAAAGCTCGCGCTGTCGGTGCGGAACGTGCCCGGCGTGTTCTTTCTGCCGAGCAACCGCATCACGGCCCGCGACGTGGCCGCCACGCGGACGATCGTCGTTACTCCGGCTGCGCTGGAGAAGCTGGAAGCTGCACTCGGGTAGGAGCGTCATGAAACTCACCGATGTCATTCGCCGCCCGCTCGTCACTGAGAAGACGACGCTCCTCCGTGAGGATGGGCGCACGGTGGTCTTCGAGGTGGCCCGTGAGGCCAACAAGATCGACGTCCGCCGCGCGGTCGAGAAGCTGCTCGGCGCCAAGGTCGACGACGTGCGCACTGCCAACACGCAGGGCAAGCTGAAGCGGCAGGGCCGCTTCGTGGGCCGCCGTTCCGACTGGAAGAAGGCGTACGTCAGGTTGAAGGACGGCCAGAAACTGCCGGACTTCCTGGAAGGGGCATAACGATGCCAATCCGCAAGTACAAGCCGACCTCGCCGGCCCGTCGCCAGATGACGGTGCAGACCTTCGACGAGATCACGGTCGACCGGCCCTACAAGCCGCTGACCGAGCCGCTGAAGGTATCGGGCGGCCGCAACAACACGGGTGAGCTCACCTCGTGGTGGCGCGGCGGCGGTCACAAGCGTCTCTATCGCGTGATCGACTTCAAGCGCGACAAGCGGAACATCCCGGCCACGGTGTCGACCATCGAGTACGACCCGAACCGCTCGGCGCGGATTGCGCTGGTCACCTACGCCGATGGCGAGAAGCGCTACATCCTGCAGCCGCTCGGGCTGAAGGTGGGCGACACCATCGTGGCGGGCGACGACGTGGACATCCTGCCGGGCAACTGCCTGCCGCTGTCGCAGATTCCGCTGGGCACGATGGTGCACAACGTGGAATTGAAGCCCGGCAAGGGCGGGCAGATGGCGCGCAGCGCCGGTGCCGGTGTGCAGGTGGTGGCCAAGGAAGGCGACTACGTGTCGGTGAAGCTGCCGTCGGGCGAAATTCGCAAGGTGGCGATGGTCTGTCATGCGACGGTCGGCCAGGTGGGCAATCTCGACCACGAGAACGTGTCCATCGGCAAGGCCGGCCGCACCCGCTGGCTGGGCAAGCGCCCGCACGTGCGCGGCGTGGCCATGAACCCGGTCGACCACCCGCTGGG
>CAZZGM010000519.1:0-2395 GCA_964653955.1 uncultured Bifidobacteriaceae bacterium
GGATCCACCGCAATGCCGAGCACGTCTGGCGGTGCGCCGTTTTCGTCGAGCATGCCGCTGGCGCGATCCACACGCAGTGTTGGTACATCGCGCAGCTGCGCCAGATCGGTGATGAGCGTCGGACGTCCCGCGCCGAGGCAGCGAATCCATGACGCGGACGTTTCTCCGTTGGACGGCCAGCGCAGGCACCAGCACACGTCGGCGGCCGCCAGATGCGCCGGCAGGTCGGCGTCGCTCACGTAGCCGGTGAGGTGCACCCGGCCCTCGAGCCCGAGACGAGACACGTCCGCGTCGACATCGTAGTGGCCGGCCCGCTGGCCCACCAGCAGGGTATGCAGCGACGGATGTGCGGGCAGTGCCTCCAGCAACTGCGGGATCCGTTTCTCCGGCGTCAACCCGCCATACGCACCCACCACGACGGCCTCATCTGGAATGCCGAACCGGCCGCGTACGCGCCGCGCGGCTTCGGCCTCGGCAGCAGGGGCAGGGGCAGGGGCCGCAGAAGCTTCAGGTGCAACCGCCAGCGGATCGGTGGTGCCCATGTCCAGGTGAACGATGGCCGCGGCCGGATGAGCCCGCCTCAGCGTGTCCGCCAGCCGTGTGTTGTGCACGACCGTGAGACGGGAGGCGGCAAGGAGCAGGGCCACATGGGGCCACAGGCGATAGAGCGAGCCGCCGAGGCCGGCGGCCAGCAGATACCCGATGTCAGGAGGGGCATCGGGATGGTTGGCGCGGACCTCGGCCAGGTAGTCGTCGAGGCGTGGTTCGAGACGGCGGAGGAGGTGGAGTGCACGCGCCTGGTGCACCTGCGCGTCGTGCAGGACGAGCAGGCCGGGGTAGCGGAACGCGTAGGCCCACATGTAGTCGTGCGCCGACGAGTTACCGAGTTGATACACGATGACGTCGTACGGTTGCCGCCGGTGGCGATAGACAAAAGTGGACGCCGGCAGGACGTCGAATGCCGCCCCCCGGATGGCCGGTGGAGAACCGGTCTGGTCGTGATACAAGTCAAGGGCCTGAAGGTGGGAGCCCAGAAGCGGGGCTGCCTCCGCGGTGTAAGCGGCAATGCCGGAGGGGACTGGCGGTAGCGGACTGAACCAGGCGACGCGCATGCGTCCGTATTCTGACCCGTGATACCATCAGTCCGTTTGTTCTTTCCTTCACAAGCTTGCAGGAAGGCAGGCTTGTATTCTGGTGAGCGGGGCGACGGGAACACATGGAAGGCTGGATCGGCGTTGCGCTGATGGTGCTGCTGGGGTTGGCGGTAGGCCTGGGCGGACTGGTGATCTCCAGCCTGGTCGGCCCGAAGAACCCCACCCCTGAAAAACTGGCCGCCTACGAGTGCGGCATGCCTCCGGTGGGCGACGCGCGGGAGCGGCAGTCGGTGAAGTTCTACCTGATTGCCATGATCTTCCTGCTGTTCGACATCGAGGTGGCGTTCCTCTATCCCTGGGCCATGGCCATGCGGGTGCTCGGCTGGCCTGGCCTTCTCCAGATCAGCGTGTTCTTCAGCATCCTGTTGGTCGGCTACATCTATATCTGGCGCAAGGGTGTGCTCGACTGGGGCCCCGAGTCGGATCCCGACTACAAACGGCCGCCGCGGCCCGGACCGGCAGTCGTCAAGAGGTATCGCTATGGGACTGGAAACTGATTACGAAATCCCGGTGCTCACCACGACCGTCGAGTCGGTGGTGCAGTGGGCGCGCCGCTCGGCCATCTGGCCGGTGACGTTCGGCCTGGCGTGCTGCGCCATCGAGATGATGGCCATGGCGTCGAGCCGCTACGACATCTCCCGGTTTGGCGCCGAGGTGTTCCGCGGCTCGCCGCGGCAGAGCGACCTCATGATCATTGCCGGCCGGCTGTCGCGGAAGATGGCGCCGGCGCTGCGCCGCATCTACGACCAGATGCCCGAGCCCAAGTGGGTCATTTCCATGGGCGCCTGCGCTTCCTGCGGCGGCGTGTTCGACAACTACGCCATTGTCCAGGGTTCGGACCAGGTGGTGCCGGTGGACGTGTTCATTCCCGGCTGCCCGCCGCGGCCCGAGTCGGTGATTTACGGCATCGTGCAGTTGCAGAAGAAGATTGACGCGTCGAGGATGGATCAGACCCCGAAGGCGCGCATCGCATGAGTGCCGTCGACATCATGGCCGCCCTCACCGCCGTGGTGCCGGGCGCGCAGTACGAAGAACTGCAGTCGGCCGATTCGGCGGTGACGCCGGTCATCCTCGTGCCCGCCGAACATCTGCTGGCGACGATGCAGGCGCTGCGGAATACGCCGGGACTCGAGTTTCACGCCTTCTCGGACGTGACGGCCGTGGACTTTTATCCCCGGCGCGAGCCGCGTTTCGACCTCGTGTACCACCTGGTTTCGCCGCATCGCCGCGCGCGGGTACGG
>CAZZGM010000520.1:0-2388 GCA_964653955.1 uncultured Bifidobacteriaceae bacterium
GGCTATGCCGACATCTTCCTGCGCAACACCCTGACGTCGGGTGTCGTGCCGCAGATTTCCGCCATCCTCGGACCGTGCGCCGGCGGCGCGGTGTATTCGCCGGCCATTACCGACTTCACCATCATGGTGAAAGGCTCGAGCTACATGTTCGTGACCGGCCCGGACGTCATCAAGACCGTGACGCACGAGGACGTGACCAAGGAAGCGCTCGGCGGCGCGATGACACACAACGAGAAAAGCGGCGTCGCGCACTTCGCCGTCGAGAACGACCAGGAGTGCCTTGCGCTCATCCGCGAGCTGCTGTCGTTCATGCCCGGCAACAACCTGGACGATCCGCCCGTCAAGCCCACCGACGATGCGCTCGATCGCGAGGACGAGTCGCTCGATACGCTGGTGCCGGCTTCGCCGAACCAGCCGTACGACATGCTCGACCTGATTCACTCCATTGCGGACGATGGTCACTTTGTCGAGGTCCACCAGCACTACGCCAGAAACATCGTCGTCGGGTTTGCACGGCTGGGAGGACGGCCCGTCGGCATCGTGGCTAACCAGCCCGCGCACCTGGCCGGTACGCTCGACATCGATGCGTCGGTGAAGGGCGCGCGCTTCGTGCGCTTCTGTGACGCGTTCAACATCCCGCTGGTGACGTTCGAGGATGTCCCGGGCTTCCTGCCGGGCACGGTGCAGGAATATGGCGGCATCATCCGCCATGGCGCCAAGCTGCTCTATGCGTTTGCCGAAGCCACGGTGCCGAAGGTCACGGTCATCACGCGCAAGGCCTACGGCGGTGCCTATTGCGTCATGGCCAGCAAGCACATCCGGACGGACTTCAACTACGCATGGCCGACCGCGGAAATTGCGGTGATGGGCGCCGACGGGGCGGTCAACATCCTCTACAAGCGCGAAATCGAGAAGGCGGCCGACCCGGTTGCCATGCGCCAGCAGAAAGTGGCGGAGTTCCGGGAGAAGTTCGCCAATCCGTATGTTGCCGCGGAGAAGGGGTTCATCGACGAGGTGATCCTTCCCCGGACGACGCGGCGGAAACTGATTCAGGCGCTGGGGACGCTCGAGGGGAAGCGGGATCGCAACCCCCCGAAGAAGCACGGCAACATCCCGCTCTGACGCGGGCCTTCACCCGCCGAGCGCATCGACGAAGACCCGGGTGTCCACATCGACGCTCGACGGCGTGTTCCGGCCCGGTCCTGCGGAGCGGGCGCTTCAGGAATCGACCCGATCGTTCGCTTAGCGCGAAACGGCAGCCTCGGCTTCGGCCTCGTAGCCGCGCGACAGATGGTAGAGCGCGCGGTCGAAGAAGTCGTCGACCATCCGGATCAGCTCCTGCGCGCTGTGCAGGTGCACGGGCAGGAGCGCGTCGGTGTCCATGCCGAGGCGCGGTACGTCGATGACCGAGTGGTCACGGATGTAGCGGTCGAGATGCTGCTTCAGCACGATGACGGCGTAGACGATCTGGCTGAGCGGAATGCCCTGGCCGAACCGTTTGCGGCCCCACTGCTCGAACTCCGCGCCGACGGCGGCGTCGTTGGTGGTGGCAATCCAGTTGCCCAGGTTCTGGTAGATGCGGAAGACCCGGCTTTCGAGTTCGCGGACCGGCACCTGATGAAACGCGCGCGTACGCTGGTTGGTGGTGAGGTCGTGCAGGACTTCCGCCGTCAACTGCGGCGCGTGATTCTGGATGAGTTCGACAAGCCGAGCCGAGATCATCGGGCCTCCCTTCGACTCCAGACGCGGAATCGCGCCCTCATCATGCGTCGGCACGTGACGGCGCTGCAACTGGCCCGGTGCCGACCCGGCCATTCCTCGGCGGGCTAAGTGCTAGAATCGTAAGCGTTTCGGTCTCATGAAAAAGATCCTCATTGCCAATCGCGGCGAGATTGCCGTGCGTGTGATTCGTGCCTGCCGCGACCTCGGTCTGGCCAGCGTTGCCGTGTACTCCGAGTGCGATCGCGCGGCCCTGCACGTGCGCATGGCCGATGAGGCCTATCCGGTGGGGCCCAACGCGCCGCGCGAGAGCTACCTGCGGATCGATCGCATCATCGACGTCGCGAAGCAGGCCGGCGCCGACGCCGTGCATCCCGGCTACGGATTCCTGGCCGAGAACGAGGACTTTGCCGCGGCGTGCCGTGACGCGGGTCTGACGTTCATCGGGCCGTCGCCCGAGGCCATCACGCTCATGGGCAGCAAGACCGGCGCACGCCGCGTGGCCATCGACGCCGGCGTGCCCGTGGTACCGGGTACCGAAGAACCGCTCGGCGAAGACGTGTCCGATGCCGAGGTGCTGGACGTAGCCGCACGCATTGGTTATCCGCTGATGCTCAAGGCCGTTGCCGGTGGCGGCGGCAAGGGCATGCGCATGGTGGCCGACGCGGC